>JAVKMA010000180.1:0-3166 GCA_031538685.1 Burkholderiaceae bacterium
CATTGCCGCCACCGCTGGTGATCACATCTGCGGCGTTAGAGACCATGAAGGTATCGTTTCCGACGCCCCCAATCATGGTGACGAGTCCGACACCGGTGCCGCCATCTGAAATGACGTTGCTTCCAGAACCTGCAGTGATGGTGTTATTTTTACCATTACCGATCAAAGTTGCGTTACCGCTCCCTAAATTAACCAAGTTCTCAACGTTTGCCGCGAGGGTGTAGCTGGCGTCGTTGGCGCCAACATCAAGGTTGACTTGATCAATACCGGCTGCGGCGCCCGCGTTTTCTATGATGACATCTCTAACGTTTTGAATGATGTAAGTATCGTCGCCATTAGCGCCAACCAAAGTATGAACTCCGCTACGAGCGCCAGTTCCGACAACTGAAATTGTATTGGCCGATCCGTTTCCGGTGCCGTTTTTAGCAACTCCTGACAGACTCAGACCGACCACCGTACTCGTACCATCAACCAACACCAGAGTGTTGATTCCAGATTGGGCATCAGATAGCGCCCCCGAAGCACCTAAAGCGACAACAGTCCCCGGTTCGGTGGCTAATCCACCGGCTGCTGTTTGAATGATGTCGCCCTGATTCAAAATATAGGTATCGTCGCCGCCGCCACCGATCAAGGTATTGGCGCCTGCACTGCTCTCGCCGACGGGAGTTCCACCATACAAC
This sequence comes from Burkholderiaceae bacterium, assembly GCA_031538685.1. GTDB lineage: Bacteria > Pseudomonadota > Gammaproteobacteria > Burkholderiales > Burkholderiaceae > JAVKLU01. The sequence goes on from JAVKMA010000180.1 coordinate 681, forward strand.
ACATTTTTGCCGCTATTTCCGGTAATGGCATTCGCGCCAGCGCCGTTACCGATCGCGGTGGTATTCTTGTTGGCACCAGCAGCAGGTTCGAGAAGTTGCAGTTTGGACGCCGTCGTCGCCTTGCCGCCAATGGCGGCTTGCGATAGGTCAAAACTGACCGTGGATTGAACGAGACTTGAACTCGAAATCGAAATACTGCCCTCATCTAATCCTAATTTGTCTTTAATGTTATTAACGACAAAGGTATCGTCTCCGCCTCCGCCATAAAGGGTATCGCCTGAGTTTCCGCTGGTAATCACATTGTTATAGGAATCACCAACCAAAACATTACTGGAGTTAACGCCTGCCGCACTGATGTTGTGTGCTTCAGTCGCCCCCTTTAGTTTCAAAACATTGACATTTTTCCCCGCTAAATTAAAGTCTACATTGGTCCATATTTGACTACCGTTGACGCCAGTTGCTCCGCCTGCGTTGTTGACTTTAGTTCCAGTTTCATAGGCAACAAAAGTGTCTTTACCGCCACCACCGATCAGATTATCGAGCCCACCTTTACCATCGATCAAGTTATCACCTTTGTTGCCAGATATGGTGTTGTTAGCCGCGGTACCAATTAGGTCTATGCTTTGAGCGCTTGCCGCGTTGAGTACGAGGTTGTTAATGTTCGCATATTTGGCATTGCCCAAGTCAATTTGCAATGCTTCAATGCCTAAATTCGCAGGATCTTCAACATAAAGCGTCTTGCTACTGACATCGTTTTCAGCACCATCAACCAGGTTATTGCCGGCATCGTAGTGCATGATTTTGTCGTTTTCGCTGCGCAAGACATAAGTGTCATTGCCCCCACCACCGACCAAAGTATCGCCCGCGTTAGTGATACTGGTATTGTTGGCACCACCATCGAGCCGATTGTTTCCGCTATTACCGACAATCTGATTGACGCTATTATTTCCGGTAGCGTTTAGATTTTTGGTACCGGACAGGCGTAAATTGTCTAAATTAGCGCTTAGGGTATATCCCGTACCGGTAAATGTGGTATCTGTCACAACCCAATTTTGACCTGCTTTACTGGCTTGAACAACATCACCGTTATTGACAATAAAGGTGTCGTTTCCGGATCTTCCAATTAAGGTATCAGCCAAACCATTTCTGTTGAGAACGCCCCAAAGTTCGCTTCCAGTAAGCTCCTTGCCGGTTAAAACGTTAGCTTGATCATTACCCTTCAAACCAGCTGCGCTTGCGCTGTTATCTAAGGTCATATTGTTAACACCGGTAACGGCGCTATCGGCAAGTGAAAAGACACTCACCGCATTAGCGTTTAGTTCGACCGGGGTGGTGAGGTTGCCGTCACTTTTCACCAGGACCAAGTCCGCAGGGTCTCCTGTACCAGAGCTGCCAGTAACGTTATCTTGGACATTGTTCACAACAAAAGTATCTTGTCCGCCGCCGCCACCTTTTAAGGTATTGGTGCCCGCACCACCGTCAATCAGATCGTTGTCCAACGTGCCAGTAATCGTATCATTACCGGCACCGCCGGTAATGACTGCGCCCGGCGTATTGGTTGGTAAAACCACCGTTTTTTGAGCTCCCGAACTATTGAAATCATTAGCGGTCGTGACATTTTTTCCAATTAATGAAAATGATTCATTGTTGGTAAAGGGCGTACCTAAAAAAACGCCTTCAGAATGCAAGGTGACTGCGCCATTTAAGTCCGTGGACTTGGGATCGTATACAAAAGTGAGGTCAACACTAGAGACTGTACCGCTGTTGGACGACTTTACTTTGCTCAAATCTATGGTCCATACCTCGGTAGCCGGATCAAAAGTCGCTTGATCCGACGCAATTTTGACACCACTGGGTAAGCCTGACAAAGTGAGTGTCGTGACCTTTTGTGCGCCGACGAGGTCAAAAGTGATTTTACGCTGAAAAGTGAAGCCACTGGCACTGTTGAGATCCACAAATTGCCCCATGCCGTTGATGGTGACCGCTGTGGTATTACTGCGGTCATCAATGACGAGTTTCTGTACCTGTACATTGGCGTTGGCGTCGACAGACGATTGGGCTGAACCCATACCGCCATTGATGATGCGCCCGCTTGGACTATCTGTGTGAACGCTGCCACCCACGTTAAATGAAGAGATTTGAACTTTTACGCCATCGGTATCGCCCTTAATGACTTGGGGTACGCCGGTTAAAGAGGCCGGTGATGCAGGTTGTAAGCTCTGTTCTTGGGGCGAGCGTTGTGATTGCTCGGCAATTTGATTTTGTGCGGCGATTTGCAAAGCTTTCGACGTTTGATTGCTTTTTTGCGCGGCTTGTGAAAAGGTATCGATGGTTTCAGTATTGACCGTTCCAGCAGAAGCGGACGCGTTCTCGCTGCCTTTTGTCTTACTGGACTTGTCGGCACTGGCAGGAGAGTCACTAAATGGTTCTTTTTTAATATCTTGCTGCGCCGCATTAACGACGATGGCACTGGCAAAAATCGGTGC
>JAVKMA010000181.1:0-6932 GCA_031538685.1 Burkholderiaceae bacterium
AATGAATGCTGACCGAGAGATTTAAATTTTTGGTTTTTCATTTTTTACGATTTACCTTCAGGTTTTGATTGTTGTTTCGTGGGTTTTTAGGGGTATTGACTCAGTTTTTCCTGCCTGCATGTCATCTGGAGCATATCAACCCCCGTGATGCGCACAAGCGCTTTGCGAATCAATATCTCGATGCGGCTGATGTTGTAGGTCAGATTCATCAGCCTGATATTGAGCTTCGCTCTGGCCGCGTCAATTGAGCGAATCAGCATCCTGCCAAGACTGGTCTGCATGTGTCCAAACACAGGCGCCACTCTGGCTCACACACTTGATTTTTCTTTGTTCAAAGCTTTTTGCTCATCGTCCAGCCGCTCATTCGCTAGCTTGTGGATGCGCTGGAGAATCAGTAGTTTGAACATGAGCACGCGGTCGAGTGGCTTTCTGCCTGCCTTACTCTTGCGCTGTTTGGCATCTATCTTCTCTAGGATGGGGCGGAAGATTTCCCTGTTGATGTCTTTGTTTAAGCGCTCGGGCGGATCACCGTGTTTAGAGAGTTGCGCGTGGTGCTTGTCGATGTCGAAAAAAACGAGTTGCATGTTAGTATCATCTCGTTGTTACCCAACACCTTTAACGCGGTTCACGCCGCGTTTGTTGTCTGGGGTTTCTTGCTATTTATAGAAGTGCCCTCAATTTTTTATCAGTCTAATGCCCATTCTTCGTGTCGCACTGGACACTCCTTTACCGCAATTGTTTGACTATCTTTGTGAGGAAGTTGTCGCGCCCGGAAGCTTAGTGGCGGTGCCTTTTGGTCGTGGCGACAAAATTCATGTCGGCGTAGTGCTAGACCGTGTGGATACCAGCACTCAGGATATCGCAAAGCTCAAAATAGTTGCCCAGGTGATACATGATTGTCCCCCGCTAATGGCTTCCTGGCGTGACTTATGTCAGTTCGCGTCGGCGTATTACCACCATCCCTTGGGTGAAGTGATGGTGTCATCTTTACCCAAAAATCTGCGCGATGCGAATACTGCTGCCTTGACGCGCGCACATAAAAAAAATAATGCGCCAGTGGCAGAGCTTGCTAAAAAATTGACGGCTAAAAATTTAAGCGATACCGATACTGAGATCAACGAAATCGATACGACGCTCACCTTGCATCCTGAACAAGCGGTGGCGGTACAGGCGATTAACGCGGCGCAGGCTTACACCCCTTTTTTACTGCATGGGATTACGGGCAGCGGAAAAACAGAGGTGTATTTGCAAGCGGCAGCGGCGATTTTGGCGCGCAATCAATCCGCGCAAGTGTTGATTTTGGTGCCAGAAATTAATTTAACTCCGCAGTTATTGACGCGCATCGAACAACGCTTTCGTGCGCATTCGGTGGTTTGTTTGCACAGTGGCTTAAGTGAAGGCGAACGGCTACGCAGTTGGTTACATGCGCATTCGGGTGGTGCGTCTATTGTGTTGGGAACGCGCCTGGCGATCATGGCATCTTTGCCAAATTTGGCCTTAATCATTGTTGATGAAGAGCACGATGCCTCGTACAAACAACAAGAAGGTTGGCATTATTCTGCGCGTGATTTGGCGATTTGGCGTGCACATCAATTGAGTATTCCTATCGTTTTGGGTTCTGCGACGCCTTCGATCGAAACTTGGTATGCCGCGAAAAATAAGCGTTATCAATTGCTGACTTTGAAGCAACGTGCGGGGGATGCCAAACCGCCGCGGATTCGTTGTATTGATACCGGAATTCATAAAACGATAGACGGATTGAGCCAGGTGTTGATCACAGCGGTTCGCGAACGCTTAAATGCGCATGAGCAAGTTTTGCTATTTTTGAATCGGCGCGGTTATGCCCCAGTCCTGTCATGCGGTTTGTGTGCTTGGGTGTCCGAGTGCCCTAACTGCAATGCAACACTGGTTTTACACACCGCTGATAAACGCCTGCATTGTCATTTGTGCGCGGCGCAAAGTCCAATTCCTCACGCGTGTCCAACCTGCGGCAATCCTGATATCGCGGCTTTGGGACGAGGAACGCAAAGAATTGAGGAATCCTTGGCGACACAATTTGCCACTCGCGCAGATGGTTCGGCGATTACCGTATTGCGCATTGATGCCGATAGCGTGCGCAAAAAAGGCAGTGCCGAAGAAGCTTTCGCTAAAGTGCATCGTGGCGAAATTGATATTTTGGTGGGCACACAAATGGTCAGTAAAGGACACGATTTTCGCGGTATCAATTTGGTTGCGGTATTGAATGCTGACGCCGCCTTATTCAGCGGTGACTTTCGTGCCGGCGAGCGATTATTTGCCCAGTTGATGCAGGTCGCAGGCCGCGCAGGTCGCGCCAGCGATACCAGTGAAGTATTGATTCAAACGCGCTATCCCAGTCATCCTTTGTATGATGCCTTGATCAAACAAGATTACGCCGCTTATGCCACAGTCCTGTTAGAAGAACGAAGTAGCGCGGGCCTGCCGCCGTTTTCGTATCAGGTTCTCTTGCGTGCACAAGCACGAACTATGGAGGCAGCCTTAGAATTCCTAACTTATGCCAGTGAGTTGTTGTCAGAAAATCCCGCATTGGTCATTAACTCGCCGATTCCGATGAACGTCGCCAAAATTGCCAATTTGTGTCGTGCGCAATTGTTGATCGAATCCAACTCACGCAGTCAGTTACAAAATGCGTTGGCGCCCTGGGTAGCGGCTTTGCATCAAATGAAATCGCGCATCAGATGGCAGTTAGAAGTTGATCCGCACGATGTGTAAATATTCTGGCACATGGTGGTAAATCGCGGTAAATCGTGCTTTGATCTATTTGTAATTTCAGCTAAACCTTTTGTTATTCTTAACATTTTTATCAATTTAACTGGTGATTAACCATGGATGCTTTTAAACACAGCGTAGATACGCTTTTTATTTTATTGGGCGCCACCATGGTGCTGGCGATGCACGCGGGGTTTGCGTTTTTAGAGTTGGGTACTGTGCGAAAAAAAAATCAGGTCAACGCACTGGTAAAAATTTTGGTGGATTTTTGCGTGTCGACTTTGGCGTATTTTGTGATTGGCTATACCGTGGCGTATGGCAGCAGTTTTATGATGGGCGCGCAAACACTGGCCGAAAAAAATGGTTACGAGTTAGTGAAATTCTTTTTTTTGCTGACTTTTGCGGCGGCGATTCCGGCGATTATTTCAGGCGGCATTGCGGAGCGCGCTAAATTCTGGCCGCAGTTAATTGCGACAGCCGTCATTGTTGGCTTGGTCTATCCTTTTTTTGAAGGGATCGCGTGGAATCATCACTTGGGTTTTCAAGATGGAATTAAAGCCTTAACCGGTGAGGAGTTTCATGATTTTGCCGGCTCTATTGTGGTGCATGCCATGGGCGGGTGGATTGCGCTGCCCGCCGTATTGCTGTTAGGTGCGCGCAGTAATCGCTATCGTAAAGATGGTGGTGTTTTGGCGCATCCGCCTTCAAGTATTCCATTTTTGGCACTCGGTTCGTGGGTGCTGATCGTCGGCTGGTTTGGTTTTAATGTGATGAGCGCGCAAACACTGGATAAAGTTTCGGGCTTGGTGACGGTCAACTCCTTGATGGCGATGGTCGGTGGCACCTTAGTGGCGCTATTGCTGGGTAAAAACGATCCAGGCTTTGTTCACAATGGCCCACTAGCGGGTCTGGTCGCGGTTTGCGCGGGTTCTGACGTAATGCATCCGCTGGGTGCACTGCTGGTCGGTGCCATTGCGGGTGCGATTTTTGTGTCGATGTTTACCCTGACCCAAAATAAATGGCGCATTGATGACGTCTTGGGCGTGTGGCCTTTGCATGGCCTGTGTGGCACTTGGGGCGGGATTGCGGCGGGAATTTTTGGTTTGCCGATGTTTGGTGGATTGGGTGGCGTGAGTTTTGTCGCCCAGCTGACCGGAACCGCGCTGGGTGTTATTTGGGCTCTGGCCAGTGGTTTTGCTGTTTATGGAATTTTAAAATGGACTCTGGGTCTGCGTTTGAGTCAAGAAGAAGAATTTGAAGGCGCTGATTTGAGCATCCATAAAATCACCTCGTCACCGGATCGTGAAACCAGTTGGTGATTGAGGCGCAACAATCGCAGTCGCATTTCTGTTAACTAAACCGCTATTTGGTCGGATTGGTCGGGGAAGGCTTAAGCGTTAAGGGACTAATGACTAAGGTTCAGAACTCATGGTTTGGCGGCAGGCGCTGTGCTAGACTCGCGCCCTCGCATTTTATCTGGGGCTGTGTGCAGCCTCTGATAAGCACTGGTCGCGCGCGCGTTTAGTTGCGTTACCGTGCGAACAATCAATGATGCATGAGGAGAGATGGATGAGCGGTTTAAGTCGCACGCCTGGAAAGCGTGTTTAGGGTCAAACCTAACCGGGGTTCGAATCCCCGTCTCTCCGCCAGTTTGTCATCAATGCTCCATCAATAAACCATGGAGAATCTAGAAAATGCAAATTGAAGAACAGGTGCTAATCAACGCACCAATAGAGAAAGTGTTCTCGCTTTACGCTGATGTTGCTGCTTGGTCGTCTTGGGATGTTGAGCTGAAATCATCTTCAATTGACGGGCCATTTTCCTCTGGTGAATGCGGTACGATCAAGCCATTAAATGGCCCCCAGTCAAAAATCATCTTTACTGAAGTGGTGCCCAATCGTTCGTTTACGGTGGAAAGTAAACTTCCCCTGTGCCTCATTCGCTTTGAGCATGAGCTTCTAAGCCTTGACGGCCAAACTCAGGCCCTGCACCGGGTCTCATTCATCGGCGTTCTGGCACCGCTCTTTGGTCGCTTGATTGGCGCTCAAATACGCAAAGGTTTACCGCATTCACTTTCAGGATTGAAGCGTGCTGCCCAAGGATAGTCATTCTGATGAAATCAATTTATGGTGCGGCCAGATTTTTGGCGGCGGACCACAAGGCAGTAGAACGGCTTCCGCCACGGCAAAACGCTAATACCGGATTGGGTAATTGGGGCAAAAGTGCGGCCAAATCGGCGACGGTTTGAGCCGTCATTGCGCCGCTGATGACCGGCATATAGTGATACTGCAAACCTGCAGCCTGTGCGGCGGCGGCGATTTGTTGTGAGGTTGGTTGATCGGGGCCGCCTTCTCCATCTGGACGGTTATTGATTAGGGTACGAAACCCCGCGCGGGCCACTTCGGCAATCGCACTGGGATGTAATTGTCCCGTCGTTGCAAAGTCGGGTGTGTGTTGAACCAGGTCTAAAGGCATAGGGGCTTTGTAAAATAAATATCGTAGAGGTGTTATTGGCGTCTCTGACTAGTGAATACTGTAAAAAGGTAAAAATATTGAAATGAAGCGGATTGATTATAGTTAGGGCACTTATCAAAACCTGAACAAGTGTATTTCGCGGCGAACAAACGATCGGCTCGGCTCAACTCAACTCAACTCAACTCAACTCAACTCAACTCAACTCAACTCAACTCAACTCAACTCAACTCAACTCAACGAAACACATTGAATACGCAAGACAGTTTATTTATTTATCGCTTATATGCCCTGTTACCGTTATCTTGCTAGTGATGCCAAAGGACGCAATCAAAAAGGAGAGCTGGACGCCGACAATCTCGTCGCTGCGCGTGCACAGTTAAAAGCGCTGGGGCTTTTCCCATTGACGCTTGAGCGCCGCGAGGGTCGCGCGAATGTTGTTAATGCCGCGAATGCCGCGCCAAAGCGAGGGTTGTCAAATTTATTAACACACCGCTTTGGTCGTATTTTGTCGTCTGCTGATTTGGCCTTTGTCACGCGCCAAGTCGCGGTGTTGTTGTCGGCGGGCTTACCCTTGGAGCGCGCTTTGCAATCGGTAATTGAGCAAAGCGAAAAAGCGCCGATGCGAGAACTATTGACGCAAATTAAAAATGCTCTGCAAGAAGGACAGTCCTTTGCGACTGCGATCGGGCAATACCCCAAAGAATTTTCGACCACCTATCGCGCCCTAATTAAAGCAGGAGAGGAAAGTCGCGATTTGGGGCTGGTGATGAACAAGCTCGCTGACTACGTCGAAGCGCGTAATGCCTTGCGACAAAAAATGATCCAAGCCTTTACCTATCCGGCGATTGTGACAACACTGTCTTTGGGAATTGTGATTTTTTTATTGAGCTATGTTGTGCCACAAATCGCCAGCGTATTCACGGCCAACAAGCAAGACTTGCCTTTGTTGACGCGCATCATGCTGTCCTTAAGTGCGTTTGTGCGGGACTACGGTCTGTGGGTGGGATCGGTGATTGTGGCCTTGGTGTTGGCATTTCAACAGGCATTGCGCCAACCTTTGTTACGCGTCCAATGGCATCGTGCTTTGTTAAAAGTGCCCATTTTTGGACGTCTGATTTTGGGTTTTAATACCTCGCAATTTGCCAGTACCTTGGCGATTTTGTTTGGCTCGGGTGTGCCGATTTTGCACTCGATGCAAGTTGCGCGCGACACCATTACCAATAATGCCCTGCAATTGACCATCGATAACGCCCTGGTGCGAGTGCGAGAGGGTGTGAGCGTTGCGCGTGCCTTATCCGAATATGCTTATTTTCCGCCAGCTTTGTTGCATTTGATTCGTTTTGGTGAGGAGAGCGGTCAGCTGGCGCCGATGTTGGAGCGGGCGGCGCAAGGCGAGGCGCGTGACCTAGAGCGTCGAACTTTGTTATTGACCAGTTTGCTCGAACCCATTTTGGTCTTGGCGATGGGCGGTGTCGTACTGGTCATCGTACTGGCGGTGTTGTTGCCGATTATTGAAGTCAATCAAATTATTCGTTAAGGGCAATTCGATCAATTCATTTTTGCGGCGAATTGCTTTGTTGCGCAGTACGCGCAATCCTCACGTACTGTATGTACGTTCCGGTTTCTGTGTGCTGTGCGCCTCGCACTTCATCCGCACATTCTGTATTTATAGAAGTGTCCTTAAGCGCATTTCAGGCAAGGGTACTGTG
>JAVKMA010000182.1:0-3688 GCA_031538685.1 Burkholderiaceae bacterium
GCGTCGCTAAAACATGTTCGACTTCGCTAGTACCAATACCGTGTGCGAGGCAGGCAAACGCGCCATGTGTTGAAGTATGCGAGTCACCACACACCACGGTCATGCCGGGTAAAGTTGCGCCTTGTTCGGGGCCCACCACGTGCACAATCCCTTGACGCAAATCGTTCATCCCAAAATAAGTCAGTTGATATTTTGCCGCGTTCGCAGACAAGGTATCTACTTGCAAACGTGAAATCGGGTCAGCAATTCCTTGCGCCCGCCCTTGCGTAGGGACATTGTGATCGGCCACTAATAAATTTGCCGAATTACGCCAGGGTTGACGTTGCGCCAAGCTAAGCCCTTCAAACGCTTGCGGACTGGTCACTTCATGCAACAAGTGACGATCGATATATAACAAAGCCGTGCCGTCAGCTTCTAAATGAACGACATGGCTATCCCAGAGTTTTTGATAAAGTGTTTTAAACATGATGCGGTTTTTTATTTTTCAGGTTTTACGAATTTTAAATTTTACAAACGCACGCGCGTTCCTAATTCGATCACTAGGTTATATGGCAAGGCATAAAAATCGGTGACGCGTTCGGCGTTGCGTGACATGGTTTCAAATAAATTTTGCCGCCAGCCCATCATTGCGCCTTTGTGTTTGCTCGGCGAAATGGTATCGCGTCCCAAGAAATAAGAGCAACTGAACTCCTCGATCTCAAGGCCATGTGCGGCAGCACCTTGAAGTGCCTGCGTAATATGTGGTTGGTTCATAAAACCAAAATTCAAAGTCACACGCCAAAATTTTTTGCCCAAACGCTCAACTTCAATTTGATCACTTTTCGCAATCCAGGCTTCATCATGAATCACGACATTCAACATAATATTGCGTTCATGTAAGACCAAATTGTGTTTTAGGTTATGCAGCAAAGCTTGTGGGACCTGATCAATATTGACCGTCAAATACACCGCTGTGCGCGGGACTATCACTAAATCAGTTGAATGCTCCAAACTTTGAATAAAATCATTGAGCGGTAAAGCATCACGTGTTTGTGCGTTGCGCAACATCTCGCGCCCACGTTTCCAAGTTGTCATGAGCACCAAGAAAAACACCGCTAACAGAATTGGAAACCAACCGCCCTCAGCAATTTTGATCGAACAACCTAACACTAAAGCAATATCAGTCACGATAAAAAGCATCGTCGCGCCTAAGCTCACCCAAAGTGGAAAATTCCAAGCGTAGCGCACCACGTAATAGGTCAAAATGCTTGCAATCAGCATTGTTCCAGTCACGGCAATGCCATACGCAGCAGTCATCGCCGCAGATTCACGAAACCCAACGCAGACCAACATCACCGTACCCAATAAAAACCAATTGATGACCGGAATATAAATTTGCCCTTTTTCGCTTTCAGAAGTGTGAATGATGCGCAGGCGCGGGATAAAACCCAATTGAATCGCCTGTTGCGTCAAAGAATACGCGCCAGTAATCACTGCTTGTGATGCAATCACCGTCGCCAAAGTTGCTAAAACCACTGCGGGAATTAATAAAAAATCCGGAAACAATAAATAAAATGGATTGTCCACCGTACGCGCATCATGCAACATCAAAGCGCCTTGCCCCATATAGTTCAAGGCCAGCGCGGGTAATACAAAACGCATCCATGCCAAACGAATCGGCCGTTTACCAAAATGCCCCATGTCGGCATACAAAGCCTCTGCACCAGTCAGTGCCAAAACAATCGCCCCCAAGGCGACAAAAATTCCCCAACCACGCTCACTTAAAAACAAAATTGCGTGACGTGGATCAAGGGCATGCAAAATCAAAGGGGTTTTAATAATGTGCCAAAGCCCTATTACCGCCAAAGTCATAAACCACAGGGCCATCACTGGTCCAAACCAACGCCCCATCGTCGAAGTGCCACGTTTTTGCACCATAAACAAACCGATCAAAATGCCCATACACACCGGTAAAACCCAATGTTTGAAACTGGGTTGGGCAATTGAGATACCTTCAACTGCGCTCAGCACCGAAATTGCCGGCGTGAGCACGCTGTCGCCATAAAACAAACACGAGCCAAAAGTTCCCAACAATAATAAATTTCGCCGCAGTTTCGGGCGATCTTGCACTGCGCGCGCGGCTAAGGCCAGCAAGGCCATGATGCCGCCCTCGCCTTTATTATCGGCACGCAAGATCAAAGTCACGTACTTCAAAGTCACTACGAACATCAGTGACCAAAAAATCACTGATACCGCACCAATGATGTTTTCAGTCGTTGGCAAAATACCTGTCGTAGCCGAAAAAACTGTCTTTAATGTATATAAAGGACTGGTTCCAATATCGCCGTATACCACGCCCAAAGCCGCTAGGGTCAAGGCACCAGAGCTTGATATGTGAGAAGTTTTACTGTGAGATGAAGGGCGCATAAATAAAAAATCAAGAATCAACAATCAACAATCAACAAAATTTATCAATTAAGCAAGATAACAAACACCATCAATCGCGTCACCACGGCTTACCACGCATACCACGCCTGACAGCCACTCAGTCTATAAAAAGGTGATCAATCACAAATGTCCCCAGCATGTTTTTAGGCATCCTTTGACACACGACTGCAATCACTTTTTTCTATCTATTCTTCAGATGAATCCTCTTCTTCAGAATTGTCAGACAGCGCCGAAGACGAGGATTTGGCACTGGGTGCTTTTACTTCTTTGCAACTACCGCTCATCACTGCATTATCAAAATTGGTCCAACCATAACTGTCAACCCAGCGCACGTGCGATTTGAAATTATTTGCGGCGATGCTAAAGCGAGGATTGGTCTCACCCACCGGAACCGCTTTGGTAATTTTGACTTGCGCTAAATCCAAAATAGTCGGAAAAATATTTTCAGTATTCAAGCGCGCGGTCGCGCTCTGGCGCAAAAAATATACGGTGTTTGGAAAACTCATGCGGTAATCAGCTGACGTCCACAACAAGGCCGGAATTTTAAAATCATAGTAAGTGTTATGTCCGTGCAAGGCCAAATTACATTGCCCGTCGTACAACAATTGCCCGTGATCGGACGCATACAACAAGGCTGCCGAACGATCTCGCAAACGTGTCATCACTTGATCCAAGAACCAGTCAGTATAGCGAATCGAGTTGTCATAGGCATTGACCATTTCAGCGCGCAAACTGCGATCTTGTAACGAGACATCGGCGTGTCCTGCCAGCGCAGGCTTATCAACTTCAAACGCAGCGGGATAGCGAAAACGGTAATTCCAGTGACTGCCCAAGGTGTGCAAGATGATGAGTTTTTTAGGTGCAGGATCGCGCAAGGCGTCCTCAAGTGGCGCGAGTAAAACACCGTCATAAGGCGACACTCCGCTATACGAACCCAAATTGAAATGTCGTACCACTTCGGCTTCACGCCCGTAAACCGTGATCGGCGTATCAAACTTGCCATACGACATTTGATTGGATAACCACCAGGTTTTAAACCCTGCATCGCGCAAGGCACTGATTAAAGAGGTTTCAGAAAAATCAGTTGACACAGCGTCACGTGCCATTTTCCGGGTCAGCATGATCGGCACAGATAAACGCGTTGCCGAAATAGGTGATAAAAAATCTGGCAGGTTAATCAGTTCTACTCCTTGTGCTAAACGCTTTTGTAACAAGGGCGTCGTATTTCGTTGATAGCCATTAATTCCCCAGTGATCGGCAC
>JAVKMA010000183.1:0-2668 GCA_031538685.1 Burkholderiaceae bacterium
CACAAAGGCTTTAGTCATTTACAAACTTTAAAAGTGGAAGGACAAAATGATTTTGTCCACATGAATGCCGATACCCGCCGTAACTTAGAGCTCACAGAAACGCTCAGTGGTCAAGATCACCCCACTTTGCTTTCAACATTGAATCATTGCGTTACCAGTATGGGCACGCGCCTGCTGAAATATTGGCTGCATCATCCGCAACGCGATATCAATATCGCAGCAGCACGCCAAAACACCATTGCATCCTTAATTGAAATTGCGCTAGAACCTTTGACCGAATCACTCAAGAAAATTAACGATTTGGAACGAATCAGCGCACGCATAGCGCTCAAAACCGCACGCCCACGAGACCTATCCGCCTTGCGTCAAAGTTTAGTTCACATCCTCCCCGTGCATTGTTTTATCACCCAACAGATCAAGACTTTTACGGCCCTGCCCTTGCTCAACCAGTTAACAGAGCAGCTTGATATCGATCCGCAATGCGCGCAATATTTGTACAATGCCATTGCCGAGCTTCCCAACTTGCAACTCAAAGACGGCGGCGTCATCAATGCGGGTTTTGATTCAGAATTAGATCAATTACGCAATTTATCGACCAATGCGGGCGATTTTTTAATTGAAATGGAAATTCGCGAGCGAGCCGCTACAGGCATCAATACGCTAAAAATTGAATTTAATCGCGTACATGGTTTTTATATCGAAGTCACGGCGATGCATGCCGATAAAGTTCCCGCACATTACCAACGCAAACAAACATTAAAAAATGCCGAACGCTTCACTACGCCCGAACTCAAACGTTACGAAGATGCCAGCTTGTCCGCGAATGAGCGTGCATTAGCGCGTGAAAAATGGCTTTATGAGCAAGTTTTAGAACAACTATCACACTATCTTCCCGCTTTACAACAAGCCGCACAAGGAATTGCGACGATTGATGTTTTGTCATCTTTATCAATTCACGCACAACAACACGCCTGGGTGCAGCCACAATGGCAAGCAGAACGCGGAATTGCCCTGATCGGTGCGCGTCATCCCGTAGTCGAAGCGAAAATTGAGCAGTTCATTCCGAATGATTGTCTTCTGAATAATCAAAATACTTTACTGATCATCACCGGCCCCAATATGGGTGGAAAATCAACCTATATGCGTCAAGTTGCGCATGCGGTGTTGCTCGCGTATATCGGTTCTTTTGTGCCTGCACGTTCAGCATGTTTTGGGCCGATTGATCAAATTTTTACGCGTATCGGTGCCAGCGACGATTTAGCCGGTGGCCGCTCAACCTTTATGGTTGAAATGACAGAAGCGGCGAATATTTTAAATAATGCGACGCCCTATTCTTTGGTTTTAATGGATGAAGTTGGGCGCGGTACTTCGACGGTGGACGGTTTATCTTTGGCGCATTCAATCGCCTCATATTTGGTGACGCACAATCAAAGCTTAACTTTATTTGCGACGCATTATTTGGAACTCACCCAATTAGCGCAACATCATCAACCGATTATGAATATGCATTTTGACGCGGTCGAACACGATCACGGTATTGTGTTTTTGCATAATTTAAAATCAGGCCCTGCCTCGCAAAGCTATGGACTGGAAGTCGCTCAACTTGCTGGTGTGCCGCGCCGAGTGATTCAAAACGCGCGCCAGTACATGAAATCGCAATCTTTTGGAACTCACCCAGTTACGACACCACAGTTAGATTTGTTTTACAACGAGGCCGTAAATGAGTCCGCAGAATCAACAGTTGATGCGCGACGCGAAATTACCGATTGGATCGCGCAACAAGAACTTAACGAGATGACGCCCAAAAAAGCACTGGATTTATGGTTTGTTCTCGGTGACAAAATTAAAGGACTCGCGTAACTGACCCTGAACAAACACGCAAGATCAATTTTGACGAATCAAACTCATCAAATATTTACCGTAATCATTCTTCATTAATTTGCTGGCAAGTTGTTCGATCTGTGCCGCATCAATCCATTGTTGTGACAGCGCAATTTCTTCAGGACAAGAAACCATTAAACCTTGTCGTTTTTGCAGTGTCGCGATGAAACTTGCCGCCTCTAACAAACTGTCATGAGTTCCGGTATCAAGCCACGCATAGCCCCGTCCCATCATTTCCACATGCAGTTTTTTAGTCCTTAAATAGTATTGATTCACATCGGTAATTTCAAGTTCTCCGCGTGGCGAAGGCTTGATTGATGCGGCGACATCACACACATTATTGTCGTAAAAATATAGACCCGTCACTGCGTAATTGCTTTTAGGATTTTTTGGTTTTTCTTCAATCGAGATGGCGCTTTGCATTTCATCAAACGCCACTACACCATAACGTTCTGGGTCGTGCACGTGATACGCAAAAACTGTTGCGCCATCGAGACGTTGATCTGCAGCGTGAAGTTGGCGCACTAAATCGTGACCATAAAAAATATTGTCACCCAACACCAACGCCGATGGATTGTCACTGACAAAATTTTTACCAATCAAAAAAGCTTGCGCCAAACCATCAGGAGAAGCTTGAATCGCGTATTCAATGTGCATTCCCCACTGCGCTCCATCACCCAGTAACTCACGAAAACGCGGCGTATCTTGCGGCGTTGAAATAATGAGTACGTCACGAATCCCCGCCAGCATCAGCGTACTCAGCGGGTAGTACATCATCGGTTTATCG
>JAVKMA010000184.1:0-1667 GCA_031538685.1 Burkholderiaceae bacterium
CCTAAATCTAAATTAACCCTAAATCTACCGCTTACCATTCGGAGTTATCCGAGGTCTCGAATTGTCTTCCAAGATTACCCCTCAAAA
This sequence comes from Burkholderiaceae bacterium, assembly GCA_031538685.1. Lineage (GTDB taxonomy): Bacteria > Pseudomonadota > Gammaproteobacteria > Burkholderiales > Burkholderiaceae > JAVKLU01. The sequence goes on from JAVKMA010000184.1 coordinate 88, forward strand.
TACCCATGACCAAATCCACCCGCAGCAGTAAAAGCTTTTTGAATCCACTTAATAGTTTCATTTTTGCCAGTCGTTGGTTGCAATTGCCCTTGTATCTGGGTTTGATCGCCGCCCAAGCTGTATACGTTTTCCATTTTTGGGTTGAACTGGTGCATCTGCTGGAAGCTGCGTTTGGCAGTCAGACCGCTTTGCAAACCCTAGTCACCAGCATCGGCTATAAAACCGATGCACCGATCACCACCCTGAATGAGACCGTGATCATGCTGGTGGTGCTGGCTCTGATCGATGTGGTGATGATTTCCAACTTGCTGATCATGGTCATCGTGGGCGGGTATGAGACCTTTGTCTCGCGCTTGAATCTGGAAGATCACCCTGACCAGCCCGAGTGGTTGGATCATGTGAACGCCTCGATGCTAAAAGTCAAACTGGGCACCGCTATCATCGGCATCAGTTCCATCCATTTGCTCAAAACCTTTATCAACGCCGCCAACTACGACGAAAAAGTGCTGATGTGGCATACCCTCATTCACATGGCGTTCTTGTTCAGCGCGATTGCGATTGCTTATGCCGATCGTCTGATGTCGCACCACCACAAAGCCAACTGAACGCTTGACGCTTATGGGCACTTCTATTAATTCATTTTTGCGGCGAATTGCTTTGTTGCGCAGTACGCAAAATCCTCACGTACTGTATGTACGTATGTACGCTCCGGTTTCTGTGTGCTGTGTGCTGTGCGCCTCGCACTTCATCCGCACATTCTGTATTGATAGAAGTGCCCTTATAAAACATTCCCTCAAAAACTACAATCCGCGCGTATATTTTTTCGTCTCTAAGCCAACTAAGCCGACTGGATCATGATGATTAACGTTTTTAATTTGCTTAACAATAATTCCTTGTCTCGCCAAATGTCTCGACGGCGCGCTTGTATCGCAGATCGTGTACTGATTTGTTGCCTGTCCTTGGCGGTCTGGGCCTGTGATGTCCCAATCATGAATCAACCCGCCACGCCGCCGGAAGCCGTGGCCACTGGATTATCTTGCGGTTCCCAACCCTATTCGATCAATGCCGTCGCGTCGTGCGAACTTCGCGGTCGCAATTTAAACAGTGGGTATACGCTAAAGATAGAGGCCAATGGACAGTCGGTGTGTGCGGCATCAACCGAGATTAGTGGCGGCAGTAGCAGCGTGCGGCATTATCAATGCACCTTGAAAGCTTCCACAGCGGGGCCCGCCAGCGTCACTGTGTGGGCCGATAATCGCGCCTTTTCGGTCAATACCACGATCACGCTGACCCCCCCGCCAGCGTTCAAACTCAGCAGCAGCGCCTTTAACAATGGCAGTGCCTTGCCCACGAGCTATTGGGCCGGTATGTCGCCCAATCCACCCCTAGGTCATCCCGGGTGTGGTGGCAGTAACGCAATGCCCGCCAGCAATACCTCGCCACCTTTAGCTTGGGTCGATCCCCCTGCCGGCACCCAAAGCTTTGCCCTGATCATGGCCGACACTAGCCCCACTGCCAGCGCTTATAAACACTGGTCGCTGTGGAATATTCCCGCCAGTCAGACTAGCCTCGCCAGTGCC
>JAVKMA010000185.1:0-8500 GCA_031538685.1 Burkholderiaceae bacterium
CGGAGGTGGCGGCATTGGTGAAGGACTGTCCAACATCCAGAACGAAATTCGCCTGGACATCCGCGACAGCGACTGCAAGCAGTTGGCTGGCACCATCACGCGCAGCCTGATTTACCCGCTACTGGCAATCAACAAGGGCTGGGCTGACATTCGCCGCTGCCCGCGCTTTGTGTACGACACCCTGGAAGCCGAAGACCTAAAGACCTACTCGGACAGCTTGCCAAAGCTGGTTGGCATCGGCATGAAGATTCCGGCGCAGTGGGCGCATGAGAAGCTGCGTATCCCGCAACCAGCGGACAACGAAGACGTGCTGGCAACTCAGGCTGCACAGCCCGCCACGCCCCCGACTGACAAGCCCAAGGCAGAAACCCGCGCCGCTATGGCTGAACTCTCCAACGCGGCATCCGGTACAGACGAAGTGCCTTTGCCTGGCCCCCAGCCCAACTTGAGTGGCATGACGGCACTGGATGCTGCTGCACAAAATTTGCCAGCCGATCAGCTTGATGCGCAAATGCAAGCCGTGCTCACGCCTGTCATGCACGCTGTATTGGGTGCCAGCAGTCTGGAAGAAGCGCAAGCCGCACTAGATGCTGCCGTCGAACACATCGACACCATCCCCTTAGCCCAAGCCTTGGGCCGTGCAGGCTTTGCAGCCCATTGGATGGGGCGTGGCGATGAGTGAACTCCAGGCGGTTTTTGGGAAAGCAGCCAAAGAGTCAGTTGACTACTTTGAGCGCAAACGTCAGCAATCCAGTCACGGCTGGGAAACTGTCAGCGCCGCCGAACAACAGCGCTCTTTCACCGTAGCCCAAAGCGCAGGCTTCAATGTGCTGGGCGACATCCAAAACGCCTTGAATCGTGCCCGTGACGAAGGCTGGAGCCACAAACAATTCCAAGAGCACCTGGAGCCATTGCTTCGGGCTAAAGGCTGGTGGGGAAAGGCCATAGACCCCGCCACCGGAGAAATTCTCAAGACCTATCCTGGCACTATCCGCCCCGTTGTCTACGGATCACCCGCACGCCTGCGCCTAATCTACGATACCAATATGGCCGCCAGCTATTCCGCAGGCCGCTTTGAACGCCAACTGGCTAGCAAGGACACGCATCCTTATCTGCGTTATGTGGCGGTAATGGACAAGAAAACCAGACGCGCACATAAAGCACTTCACGGCCAAGTCTGGCCCGTTGATCATCCGTTTTGGCATACCCACTACCCGCCCAACGGCTATCGTTGCCGCTGCATGGCTCAGTCACTGCGTGCCTCCGATGTGCCACCAGACACACTCAACCAAGGCGGGCAGCCAATAGAAAAATTCGTACCCGTCAACGCCGCCCGCGACATGCTGCGTGTACAAGGCTGGAAAAGTCCGAACGGACGGGAGATTTATCCTGATGCAGGATTTGACACGGCACCCGGCAATGATGCCCACCTGGCCCAATTGGGTAAAAGCCTAGAACGTTTGGCTCCCTCATCACTGGAATCAGCCAGCCGTGCCATCACACAAGGCCAAGCGTTCGCCCTTTGGCGCGAAAACCCACAAGGCAACTTTCCTATCGCTGTTATTACCCCAGCTGATGCCCGCAAAGTCGGGCACAAAGAGGGTTCGCGCACCATTAACCTATCGCCAGAGACGCTCACCAAACAAGAGCGTGAACATCCTGAGCTGAGCAATGACGAATACCACCTGGTGCAAAAAACCATCAGCCAAGGCCAGTCCATCCAGGACGGTCCCAACAATCTGATTTATGTGTATAAGGAAGGAGCGCAGGTGGCCGTGGTCAAAGCCACCAAAAGCGGCGATGTGCTGTTCTTGACCAGTGTGCGAAGGTTGCATACCAGCGATGCCCAGAGATCCAAAGAGTTGTCCAGGCTCTTGCGCAACAAAAGTACGGGTGGTGGGGCCTCCCAGCCCTCAAATGAATGAGGCAACCCCACATGGCGCTCCGCTGTCATCACTGACACCGTGCTACGGTCGGGAGAATATCACCGTGTCGCACCCGTGCTTCTATTATAAGTGAATCAAATGATTGAAATCAATATCAATTCAGCTCAAGCGCAGGCCGAACTGCAAGCACTGCAACGCCGTATCGCGCACCCGACAAAACTGATGCAGGCCATCGCTACCGAGTTGGAAAGCCAGACCCAGCAATCGTTCGCCGATCAACGCCAATATGGCGGGGACAAGTGGCAAGACCTCAGCAGCGTCACGCGCAAATTGCGAACCAAGCGCGGCCATGCCGACAGCTCCATTCTCAATATCAGCGGTGGCCGTGGGCTACTGGGCAGCGTCATGAGTAGCAGCACATCCACGACAGCCACCATTGGAGCAGGTAGCGGAAAGTCAGGAAAATACGCCGCCATGCATCAATTTGGAGGCAAAACCAGCTCGCGCAGCATGATCCCCAATAACACCATCCCCGCACGCCCATACCTGCCGATGCGGAAGAATGGTTCTGATGCAGAGCTGACCCCGAAGTCCAGCGAGTCGATTCTCGGCTTGATGCGGGACATGGTGAGTGGAAAAATATCCTGATGCTGGATAATGGAATCACTGTCCAACAGCCCTTGGCGGAGGTTTCTGCTGATTTATTTGCATAGTATGCAAATTATTTTCACAGCCCATCCCGATAAGGTACGGTAAATCCGAGATAGTCCCACATTTATCTCGCCACTTACCCTGCAGTTATCTCATCTCTCTTCACGATTGCGACCGAAATGGTATTGTCGGGAATTGCAAAATATATGCAAGCTTAAGAACTGGAGTTTGAGTTCGCATCCGCATCTGTAGGCGAATATTTGATCGTGTGTATTTGTAGTCTGTTGTATTGGGTGTTACTGATTGCTTGCACGCGCTTCTTGCAGAAGCGCTTGAAATTCACTTAGATCATTAAAACTTTTATATACCGAGGCAGAGCGAACATAGGCCACGGTATCAAGATCTCTTAAGGCTTCCATCACCCACTGGCCGATCATCTGTGTCTCGATCTCGTCAACATTCGAAAGCAGTATTTTTTCCTCGATACGAAACAAAGTTTGTTCGATTTGTGGCATCGAGACGGGGCGTTTATTGAGCGCGATCACAAAACTTTTTAACAGTTTTTGCGAATCGAAATTTATCCGGGTGTGATTTTTTTTGACGATCAATGGAAATTTTCGCTCGATTTTTTCATTCGTCGAAAAACGTTTTTCACATTTAGCGCAACGGCGGCGTCGCCGCAAACAATAATCATCGATGAGGCGCGTGTCCAGGACCTGCGTCTCATCGTGTTTACAGTAAGGACAATGCATTTGATTCGGATATAAAAGTTAAATACGTTTTGCCATGACTTTATCGATCAAACCATATTTCATCGCTTCGTCTGCTGTCATAAAATTATCACGATCAGTGTCCTGAGCAATGGTCTCGATATTTTGACCAGTATTATTTGCCAAAATACGATTGAGTTCATCACGTAAACGTAAAATTTCACGTGCGTGAATTTCGATATCCGACGCTTGGCCTTGTACACCACCCAGAGGTTGATGAATCATCACACGTGCATTGGGCAAAGCAAAGCGTTTGTTTTTTTGCCCGGCGGACAGTAAAAAGGCGCCCATTGACGCCGCCATTCCGGTGCACAGCGTCGAAACTTCTGGGCCAATAAAATTCATCGTGTCATAAATCGCCATCCCCGCCGACACCGAACCGCCTGGCGAATTGATATAAAGCGAAATATCTTTTTCAGGATTTTCACTCTCTAAAAATAGCAATTGCGCAACGACAAGATTGGCGTTCTGATCGTTAATTGGACCGACTAAAAAAATAATTCGTTCTTTCAATAAACGAGAATAAATGTCGTAGGCACGTTCGCCTCGTCCACTTTGCTCAACCACCATGGGAACCATTCCTAACATGTGTGGTGTATCAAAATTTGCATTCAAATTTGCGTTCAAATTTACGTTCATAAAGGTGTCAATAAAATGAGATGAAGATCAAAACACGTCGCTGCCAACATGTCTTGATCCAAGATATTTATTACTTGAGGTCTGACATCGTTTGTTGTACCGTCGTTGTTTTTGCTTGGGCAAAAACAAACGCAACCGCTTTGTTTTCAATGACGACCGCTTCAACGTCAGATAAGCGATCTTTGTTGCTCGTGTACCACTCAATCACTTTTTCTTTGTCGTCGTAGCGCAGGGCAATACGTTCAACTTCAGCGCGAATTTCCTCTTGAGTCGCTTGCAGTTTATGCTGTTCTACCAATTCAGAAATAATCAAACCTGAACGAACACGGCGCTCTGCCGCTTGGGTAAACAAGGCATTGTCTAATTTAGGCAAACGTATTTGACTGTTTTGACGTTGCGCATCGCGTGACATTTCTTCTTGCAAACGATTGGCTTCGTTAGTAATCATTTGTGTTGGCGCATCAAACGTGCAATGTGTAAGCAAAGCATCGATTACTGCTTGTTTATTTTTTTGCGTCATCCGCTCCAAAATTTCTTGTTCTAAATTGCGGCGAATATCTTTTTTCAAACGTTCAACGTCGCCATCGATGATACCTAGTTGTACGGCAAGATCACTATTAAATTCTGGTAAATGCATCCAGTTAATTTCTTTGACGGTGATTTTGAATTGCACGGTTTTGCTTGTCATCGGTGCGGGGTAATCATCGGGAAAAGTTAAATCAAAAGATTTTTCAGCACCGATCGCTAAACCCAATACTGCTTCTTCAAATGCCGGCAGCATACGTCCCTCGCCGACCACAAACGCAAAATCTTGCGCCGTGCCGCCTTGAAAGGCTTCACCGTTCTCGGTCCCGACAAAATCGATGACGACTTGATCGCCCTTGGCTACTATGGCGGCGCCACCATCGCCGTGTTCGTGATCTTGACCTTTAGGATGGAAATGCGCGTTTTGTTTGCGGATATTGTCGATAGTTTGATTGATGTCGGCGTCGCTGATGCTGACTTCAATTTTTTCTAACTTTAATTGATCGAGCGAACTCAAATCAATGCTAGGGAATACTTCAAAACTGGCATAGTAGGACAATGATCCTGGGGGCGTGTTATCAACTGCGGCGAATTCTGGATAGCCCGCAATCTTCACTTGATTGCCTTGCACGAATGCGCTGTATTGTTTGACCAATTGACTGTGAATCGCTTCTGATTCAATTTCGGGACCATACATCGATGCCACCATTTTCATTGGCACTTTACCAGGGCGAAATCCAGCCGCGCGTGCTGTTTTAGCACGTTGAGTTAATTTTTTTTGTACTTCGCTGGCGATCCCGCTAGGATCTAAATTTAAAGTAATACGGCGGCGCAATTTGTCCAGTGTTTCAATTGAAAGAGGGGCTGTCATGAAAGTTCTCGTCTATAAAAATAAGTGATCGTTTGTTTAACATTAAGGGGGAATTGTATCGTGCGCGAGAAACCTCATGGCGAGGTCATGTTTTGGCCAAAATCAATTGCTTGCTTTAATTGATGGTCTTCATTGCGCGCCTTAGTTGCACGCCTTAGTTGCTGGCAACTCGCATGCTGTCAATGAGTATGGAACCGGTAGTTTTATTGCCGCGTGTAATCCAGTCGCTGCCAATGGCGACGATATCCCGATACATCTGGCGTAAGTTACCGGCAATTGTGATGCCTTCGACTGCGTATTGAATCTGGCCATTTTCAACCCAATAACCACCTGCGCCGCGTGAATAATCGCCTGTGACATAGTTGGTGCCACTGCCCATTAACTCGGTTACCAATAAGCCACGATCCATTTTTTTGATCATTGAGAGAAAGTCATCATTCATCCGAGTATTCTTAGATACCAATTGCAGATTATGTGAACCACCTGCATTACCGGTTGTTGCGAGATTTAATTGGCGCGCGCTGTAAGACGATAAAACATACGCTTGCACACAACCGTTTTTAACTAAATGACGCTTTTGTGTGCGCACGCCTTCGGCGTCAAAATAACTGCTACCGTTCGCGCCTTTGATAAACGGGTCTTCAATCACATCGATAAATTCTGGGAAAATAGCTTGTCCTAAAGACGCGAGCAAAAAAGTATCTTTACGGTATTGTGTACTGCCCGATAAAGCATGCGTTAAAGCGCCCAATAAACCCACCGCAATGGGTGCGTCAAACAATACGGGACAGGTCTGTGTAGCGATGGCGCCGACATTTAATTTGGCCAGTGCGCGTTGGGCGGCATAACGCCCCAGTGCAGTGGCATCGGCGAGTTTTTCCGCGTCACGTGCTTGGCTATACCAACTGTCGCGTTGCATCAAGTGACCTTTTTGTGCAATGGGAACCGCTGAAATACTATGTGACGAACTGCGGTCACCGAGTATCAAACCATCGGAAGTCGCGTAAACAAATTGTTGATGTTGTGCATAAACATTAGCGCCTTCGCTGTTACGAATTTTGGCATCAGTGGCAAACGCCGCGGCTTCTATTTTTTGTCCTAATTCGATTGCCGCGCCAACACTGATTGACCAAGGGTGAAATAATTGTAAATCGGCGTCGGCGGCGCTGGGGCGATAGAGCAAATCGCGATCAGGCAGACCGGCAAAAGGGTCGGGACTGGTGACTGCGGCAATCTGATGCGCTGCATCCAAGGTGCGAATTAAAGCATCTGCTGAAAAATCATTGGTGCTGGCGTGACCGCGTTGCAAGGCCCCTTTTTTACCCAAATACACCGTAATGTCTAAGGACTTGTCTTGATTGTGCTCGACGTTTTCCAGTTCGCCTTTACGCACGCTGACGGATAGTCCTTGTCCTTCACTCAGTTCGACAGTGGTTGCTGAAATATTCTTTTTTTGCGCAGATTCCAAAACGGTTTGCGCGACCACATGTAATTCGTCTTGACGGTATAGGAATGATTCAAAAGACATAGGGCGGGGGATATTATTTAAGAAAATTTATGGTGACCGTTTATTTAGAGTGTTCCTATCAATTCATCTTTACAGTGAATTGCTTTGTTGCGCGGCGAAGAAAATCCTCAGGTACTGGTCATTGGTACTAGTGATTACGCTTTGCATACCTTGCATTTCATCCGTAAATTTTGTATTCATAAAAATATTCTTTACTCCACTTCAGCCGCTGTCGTCGCGGTATCTGAGGGTACATCCTCATCAATCGCCAAGGTCACTTTTTTAGCGTCATCGATGCTGATGGTTACTTTGCCTCCTTGCACCAAACGTCCGAACAGCAGTTCATCAGCGAGCGCTTTACGAATTGAGTCTTGAATCAAACGCGCCATTGGACGTGCACCCATTTGTGGGTCAAAACCTTTTTCGGCCAAGTGCGCACGCAATTGGGGCGTAAAGGTAACATCGACTTTTTTGTCATGCAACTGTTCTTCCAATTGCATTAGGAATTTGTCGACGACCCGCAGGATGATCGATGTATCCAGCGGCGAGAAGCTGATCATTGCATCTAAACGATTACGAAACTCAGGCGTGAAAGTTTTTTTCAATTCGATCATTTCATCGCCAGTTTGCGTCGATTGTGAAAAACCGATCATGCGTTTTTGCAAAGCATCGGCTCCGGCATTGGTGGTCATGATGACGATGATGTTTCTAAAGTCGGCTTTGCGTCCGTTGTTATCGGTCAAAGTGCCGTGATCCATCACTTGCAACAAAATATTGAATACATCAGGATGGGCTTTTTCAATTTCATCGAGCAACAGTACGGCGTGATTTTTTTTGGTCACCGCTTCAGTCAATAAGCCACCTTGATCAAATCCGACATAGCCAGGAGGGGCGCCAATTAAGCGACTGACTGCGTGACGCTCCATGTATTCGGACATATCAAATCGAATCAACTCGATTCCCATGATAAAAGCCAGTTGGCGTGCGACTTCGGTTTTGCCCACGCCTGTAGGGCCAGAGAACAAGAACGAACCAATCGGTTTGTCGGGACGTCCCAAACCGGCACGTGCCATTTTGATCGCAGCGGCGAGGGCTTCAATTGCCGCATCTTGACCAAATACGACTGCTTTTAAATCACGGTCGATCGTTTGCAATTTGCTGCGATCATCTTGCGAAATGGTCTGTGGCGGGATGCGGGCAATTTTGGCGACAATGTCTTCAATCTCTAATTTTCCGATGGTTTTTTTCTGTTTTGATTTGGGCAAAATGCGCTGTGCTGCGCCAGCTTCATCAATCACATCAATGGCTTTATCGGGTAAAAAACGATCACTGATAAAACGCGCCGATAATTCTGCTGCGCTGATCAGCGCATGACTGGAATAGCGAATACCGTGATGTTCTTCAAAGCGGGATTTCAATCCGCGCAAAATTTGAATCGTTTGTTCGACACTTGGTTCATTAATATCAATTTTTTGAAAACGTCGCGCTAAACCGTAATCTTTTTCAAAAACTTGGCGAAATTCCGTGAAAGTCGTTGCGCCAATGCAATTTAATTGACCGGAAGATAAGGCAGGTTTGATGAGGTTCGACGCATCCAATGCGCCACCAGAGGCCGCGCCAGCACCAATAATGGTGTGAATTTCATCAATAA
>JAVKMA010000186.1:0-2309 GCA_031538685.1 Burkholderiaceae bacterium
CTAATCCCGTTCCCGCACCAATCAAACCACAGGTCTCGTTGGCGAGCGCTTTGCCGCCGCCGATTTTCAACATATCCTCAGTTTGCAAATGGGGTAGGGCATAGGCCAGCGCGGTGAAATCGTTAATCACACGCAAGCTAGGTGCTTGTAATTGTTGATGTAAATTCTGAATCGAAAAGCTCCAGTGGTGATTGGTCATTTTGATCACATCACCTTGCACCGGATTGGCGATCGCGATCAAAACCGGTGGAAAGCTGGTCATCCCGATACGACGCACATATTCGCGCAAAGCGGTTTCAATATCGGGATAGTCTGCACATGCCAGCACAATGACTTCGCTTAGGGATTGGTCTGCTTGAATTAAGGCAAAGCGCGCATTGGTTCCGCCAATATCCGCGACGACGGCGCGAGGATTTTGGTGCGATTGGCCAGTTTGAGAGGTTTGCGTATTCATAGTGAGAACCACACTTCAGTGGGTGTACGAGAGGCTAATGATGACGACAAAAACGGTGTAATTGGTAATGCGGTGTCACCGTTTTTTGCCCGCTGGTAAAGTGGTAATTTGTCTTTGCCTTTCCACAAAATCACACTTAAACGCGTTTGCTGGAGCACGGCAAAATTTAAACTGAGACGTTGATATTTCACCCATGTTGTATCGACTACAACGCACTCGGGCGCGCTGTTGGGGTCCATCGCCTCTGTATAAATTGGTGCATCGGGAAACAAAGACGCAGTGTGTCCATCGTCGCCCATGCCTAACAGTACGATATCAAAAGGCAGTTGTGAAATCACATTTTGGGTGACCGTCGCTGCCATTTCTGTTGCGCTGGCAAAGGGCTGTGTCCACGGGACAAATCGCGCGTCGCAATGGTTTAAAAAACACTCTTTCAACATCCCCGAATTACTGTCAGGATGCGTGTCAGGTACGACGCGCTCATCAGTCAAAGTGACCCCGACTTTTGACCAATCAATTGGTTTTTGTGCTAAACGACGGTATAAATTTTTTGGGGTGTTGCCCCCCGCAAGTGCGATGCGCGCTTCACCTTGCGCACGGATGGATTCTTGAATGCGATGAGTTAAATGTTCTAAGAGCTGTGTTTCTAGGGCCAAAAAATCGGTGAATTCTTTTTCAATCATAGTGTCACAAAAACAGAGATTAAAAATCTGAAATTAAAAATCAGGCATCAATAATTTTGACTCCATCGTCGATCACGTTCAAACACGCTTTAATCAGTGCAGGACTAAGAGGGTGTTTCGAGGCACGATTGATGCGGTGATTGATGTAGCGACTCGAGTGTTTATCCTGATCATGCTACAGCGCTTCTGACCATTCAGCATTGGCTTTAGCCACCATTGCGGATGCCGCTGCCGGTCCCCAAGACCCCGCAGCGTAAGTGCGCGGTGGAATTTTTTGATTGCGCCATGCGATTTGAATGGGATCGATCCATTGCCACGCCGCCTCTAATTCATCATGACGCATAAACAGAGTCAAACGTCCCGCGATCACATCTAATAATAAACGCTCGTAAGCATCCGCATGGCGCGTGGTGAAGGCTTCATGAAAATCTAAATTCAAACTGACCGGACGTAAAGTCATTCCCTCGCCCGGTTGTTTGGCCATCAAATGCAGATGAACCGTTTCTTCTGGTTGCAGGCGAATGACCAAACGATTGAATTGATTACTGTGGTTGCCCGAAAACATTGAATGCGGGACTGGTGCAAAATTCACCACAATCTCGGAAGTCCTTGTGGGTAAACGTTTTCCAGTGCGTAAAAAAAATGGCACACCGGCCCAACGCCAGCTGTTAATCGCTACTTGCATGGCCACATAGGTTTCGATTTGACTATCTGCTGGAACTCCTTTTTCTTGTAAATAGGCAGGCGCAACTTGACCTGTCGCGGTTTCGATGCCATTGGTGTATTGCCCTCGAATCACCATTTGACTCAGCGTCTCATCGGTATAGGGTTGCAAAGCGCGCAGGACGCGTAATTTCTCATCACGTAATGCGTCGGGTGACATCGATGTAGGTGGTTCCATCGCGACCAAACACAATAATTGCAACAAGTGGTTTTGCACCATATCGCGCAGTGCGCCAACGCCATCGTAAAACTCGCCACGTGAGCCGACGCCGACTTCTTCAGCGACCGTAATTTGCACATTACGGATGTAGGGCGCGCGCCACAAAGGTTCAAAAATTACATTACCAAAACGTAAGGCCATTAAGTTTTGAACCGTCTCTTTGCCCAAGTAATGATCGATACGGAAAATTTGATGTTCGGCAAAAAACTGCGCTACTTCGCGGTTAATC
>JAVKMA010000187.1:0-2545 GCA_031538685.1 Burkholderiaceae bacterium
AATTGGAATGCGAAATTGATTTGGCGCAACGAGAGTATTCTGATTTAGAAGAAATTTGGAGGGGCGAAAAAAATCAAATTCTTCATGTAAAAGAAGTCAAACAAAAAATTGCCACGGTGCATCAAAAAATGGATGAGGCAAGGCGTGCGGGCGATTGGCAAATGGTCTCTACTTTGCAGTATGGCGAGCTACCAAATCTAGAAACCAGTCTAAATCATTTTTTGCATCTACAGGAAAACGCCGTGACGCCGCAGTTGTTAAAAATGGAAGTGGGTGCTCAAGAAATTGCTGAAATTGTTGCCCGTGCAACCGGAATTCCCGTCACGCGAATGTTGCAAGGTGAAAAGCAAAAATTATTGCAAATGGAATCGATCTTAGCAACGCGCGTGATTGGTCAAAATGAAGCGGTAAAAGCAGTTGCCAATGCAGTGCGACGGGCGCGGACAGGGATTTCAGAAGCCGGTAAACCCTTGGGATCATTTTTATTTTTGGGGCCAACAGGCGTGGGCAAAACCGAGTTGTGTAAAGCTTTAGCAAATTTTTTATTTGACAGCGAAGATGCGCTGATTCGAATTGACATGAGCGAATACATGGAAAAACATAATGTTTCGCGTTTAATTGGCGCGCCGCCAGGCTATGTCGGTTATGAAGAGGGAGGGTATTTAACTGAAGCGGTGCGGCGCCGTCCCTATAGTGTGATTTTATTAGACGAAATTGAAAAAGCGCATAACGATGTTTTTAATATTTTGTTGCAAGTCCTCGACGATGGGCGTTTAACCGATGGACAAGGGCGTGTGGTGGATTTTAAAAACACAGTCGTGGTGATGACCTCTAATCTTGGTGCGGACAAAATTCAAATGCATAGCGGCGAAGATTACAACGTGATGAAACTATCAGTGGAAAGCGAAGTAAAAGCGTGTTTTAAGCCAGAGTTTGTCAATCGTATTGATGAGCTACTGGTGTTTCGCTCCTTGGACAGTCCGCAAATTAAAGCGATAGCCTCAGTTCAGTTAGACGCTTTGGGTAAACGCTTGGCGCACAATGGCATCACGATTCATTGGCATGAATCAGCGCTAACGGCAATTGCAGACGCCGGTTACGATCCCTTGTATGGTGCGCGTCCTTTGAAGCGAGCGATTGTGCAATTTATCGAAACACCGATGGCGAATTTAATTTTGGCGGGAAAAATATCGCTGGATCATTCGATAGAGTGTCGATTCGATAATGGTGTATTTGTGTTTTCCTCTATTGAGGCTAGCGTGGTATGAGAACACTACTATCCGATTTTTTTTAAGTCATGAACGCTATTTAAATCTTTTATGTCTCGAACACTTATTTTGGCGTCGTCGTCCCCGTATCGCCGTGAGTTGTTGGCCCGTTTGGGCTTGCCCTTTTCCTGGCATAGCCCTGATGTTGACGAAAGTTCCCTCGTCGATGACCCCGTTATCGACACGGTACAACGTTTGGCTCAGGCAAAAGCGCGAGCGCTTGCGCTTAGTTTTCCTGATGCTTTAATTATCGGTAGTGATCAGTTGGCGGTGTGCGAAGAGCGCATTATTGGCAAGCCTGGAGGACATGATCAAGCATTGGAGCAACTGCTATTTTTGACAGGAAAAACGGTTACTTTTCATACCGGCTTAGTATTGTTAGACAGCGCGACCGGTGCTATTCAAAAAACAGTCGTCGATACGCAAGTCCGTTTTCGTCAATTGCCACGCGCAGAACTTGAGGCGTATTTGCGAATAGAACAACCTTATCAATGCGCGGGCAGTGCGAAAAATGAGGCTTTAGGAATTGCGTTGATGGACCGCATCGATACGTGTGATCCGACGGCTTTAACCGGTTTGCCACTAATTGCATTGTGTGGTTTTTTACGTGAAGCAGGCGTTCGTTTTTTTGAATAACTTTAATTAAAAATGGCTTATCCTAATTTTCCTGATGAATTACTTTCCGTTGATGGCACGGAATTTTTAATACCAGATTGGACTGTGTTGTCATTTCGTGGTGAGGATGCTCAGCTTTTTTTGCACAATCAATTAACTACGGATATCAAAGGGCAAGCGCTCAATACGGTGCATTTATCAGGCTTGTGCACGCATAAAGGACGTTTGTTAGCAACGCCATGGATATACCGCCATGGCGATGGCATTTATATGATCGTGCCGCGTGACATTGCAGAGAGAGTGTTCACACATTTAAAGAAATTTGTGATGCGATCTAAAGTCAATATCGCACAAGAATCCTATTTTTTGTATGGTCAAATTCATCCAGAACAAACGGATTTAATGACGAACTCCGCAATCAACCTCGGCGCTTGCGAGAATATCAATCAAAGACATATTTTGCTTTTGCCCAGTCGATCGGGGCCACAGAGAACTTTGATCATCGCTGAAAATCAGGTTCAAGATCGCCTTGTAAATTTTGAGTCAAATCGTGAAGAAAATCTTAAAAATTCAGTGTCATTATTCGCGTTGTGGCGCATGGCGGGAATTTATGCAGGAATTCCTGAAATTGGCCACATCAATCAAGAGCAATTTATTCCGCA
>JAVKMA010000188.1:0-9589 GCA_031538685.1 Burkholderiaceae bacterium
AATGCGCGTTCCACCTTTTATTGCAACTTTGGGTTTGATGATGTTATTGCGTGGCTTGTCCTTAATCATCACCGAAACCCGTCCGATTTATTTCAATGATGTTGAGGGGTTTGATGGGTTTTCTTTAGATTCTTTGATCGGCAGGGTCATTCCGAGTATTCCTATTCCTAATAGCGTGTTGATTTTGTTTTTGCTCGCGGTGTGTTGTGCGGTGATTTTGAATAAAACGATTTTGGGTCGCTACACTTTTGCACTGGGCAGTAATGAAGAAGCGGTGCGTTTGTCGGGCGTGAATGTGGATCGTTGGAAAATTGCAATTTATGCTTTTATTGGCGCGATTTGCGGCGTTGCGGGACTGCTGATTGCTTCACGTTTAAATTCGGCGCAACCGGCTTTGGGACTGGGTTACGAGCTAGATGCAATTGCCGCAGTGGTGATTGGTGGCACGTCGTTAAGCGGCGGCGTCGGGACGATTTTAGGTACCATTATCGGAGCATTCATCATGAGTGTTTTGATCAATGGTTTACGCATCATGTCCGTGGCACAAGAGTGGCAAATGGTCTTGACCGGCGTGATTATTATTTTGGCGGTATACGCCGATATCCTGCGTCGCCGTAAATAAAAAAATAAATAGCAGTTTGAAATATTGGGCAATCGCGCGAAGTTGAAAGTGATGAAATTTTCGGTGATTGCGATACTGTTTAAAAGTCGCATGAATTATTTGGATTTTTACTGAGCTTGCTTGCAGTAACGAGATTCATGCGGGTTTTAAAAAGAGGTTGATGACACAGAATTTAATCTAGTGTTATTCAATTGAGGTTGATTTTTTTGGTTTTAATTTTTAAAACAAAAAAATCTTTTTGAGTGTAGTTTTTCTGGAGATGTATATGAAAATGAAACAATTGAGTTTGAAGCTAGTGTTGGGTTTGAGCCTTGTGGGATTGCTTGGCACAACTTTTGCAGCAGAAATTTACATTCCTCTGATTTCAAAAGGATTCCAACATCAGTTTTGGCAAGCAGTGAAGCAAGGTGCTGAAAAGGCGGGTAAAGATCTGAACGTGAAGGTGACGTTTGAAGGCCCAGAAACCGAACAGCAGGTTGATAAACAAATGGACATGTTGTCTGCTGCTTTGGCAAAAAAACCAAGCGCAATTGGTTTTGCTGCTCTGGACAGTAAAGCAGCTATTCCTTTGTTGAAAAAAGCTGCCGCCGCTGGCATTCCAATTATTGCCTTTGACTCGGGTGTTGATAGCAATATTCCTGTATCGACCGCACAAACAGACAGCGTTGCTGCTGCGGCTTTAGCTGCAGATAAAATGGCTGAAAAAATTGGTGGCGCAGGTGAAGTGGCCGTAATCGGTCACGATCAAGTCAGCACTACTGGCACTGGACGCCGTGATGGTTTCGTAAAACGTATGGCCAGCAAGTATCCAAAAATCAAAGTAGTCGATGTTCAGTACGGTGGTGGCGATCATTTGAAATCAGCTGAGATTGCTAAAACTTTATTACAAGCACATCCCAACCTCAAAGGTATTTTTGGTACGAACGAAGGTTCGGCAATTGGTGCGGGTAAAGGCGTTAAAGAAAGCGGTAAAAGCTTAGTCGTGATCGGTTTTGATTCAGGTAAAGCACAAAAAGACTTGATCATGGATGGAACGATTGCTGGCGCCATTACACAAAATCCAGTAGGTATCGGTTACAAAACTGTTGAAGCTGCGGTTAAAACTTTGAAAAAACAGAAAGTACCAAAAATCATCGATACCGGTTTTTACTACTATGACAAAGCCAACATGAACGATCCAAAAATCGCGGCTGTGTTGTACGATTAATCAAATCTATCTAATCTGATGATTAGGATGCTGTAATTTTTTGTGAAGTCTAGTGTCAATTTTTCGCGCTGATCGTGTGGTTTGCTAGTTTGATCAGCGCGAAAACATACCGAAAATTTGTAGCGACACCCACGGTTTTTAATCTCCCCCTATCTTTTTACTCCCATCGTGTAAAACCTTGATTAAAAAACTCGCTTGTGTTTTTTAATCAGTGTTTTTGCGTTATTTTTTATTTACGATGATCCTACCCACACGACCGATTAAATCGACCAAACAAATGCTGAGCCTCTTTGGTTTGGGTTCTGCACCTTTAGGTAATTTGTCTCATGCGGTGTCTGACCAAGACGCTTTTGCGACGATTGATGCGGCGTGGGATGCTGGAATTCGGTATTTTGATACCGCCCCTTTTTACGGCTATGGTTTGGCTGAACGTCGCATGGGTTTGGCTTTGCACAATCATGCGCGTGCTGATTACGTGATCAGTACTAAAGTGGGGCGTTTGCTTGCCCCGCTATCACAGGTAGGTAAAACCGAATTTCAACCTGGAGGTGCTTGGCAAAATCCACCACCTTTTGCTTCAATTTATGACTATAGCGCCAGTGGTTTGCGCCGTTCAGTAGAGGCGAGCTTGCAACGCTTGGGCATGGATTATTTGGATATCGTTTTTGTGCATGATATTGGGGTGGTGACGCATGGCGATAAAAACGCTCACTATTGGTCGCAACTGGTGTCTGGTGGTTTTCGTGAGCTTGAACAATTAAAGCGTGAAAAATTGATCGGTGCGATTGGTCTGGGTGTTAACGAGTTTTCGGTGATTTCGGCCGCCCAAGAACATATTGATTTAGATTGCAGCATGTTGGCAGGACGCTATAGCTTGTTGGAACAACGCAGTTTAGCTTTTATGGATCAATGCGCATCAAAAGGCCTTGGGATTATTTTGGGTGGTGTTTTTAATTCGGGAATTTTGGCCGCTGATCTCAATAAACGCGTGACTTATAACTATGTTGAAGCCGCGCCAGAAGTGATGGCACACGCGAAAAAACTGCATCAATTGTGTGATGATTTTGGTGTGTCTTTGGCCGCTGCTGCGGTGCAGTTTCCGCTGGCGCATCCGGCAGTAGTCAGTGCGGCTTTGGGGGCGCGCAGCGTGGTGCAATTACAAAAAACTTTGGATTGGGCAAATGAGGTAATTCCTGTAGAGCTTTGGTTAGCCTTGCAGGACGAAGGTTTGATTGCTTCGGGTGCGCCATTACCTAATATTGCCTAATGGAAAAGCTAAATAGGAAAAGCTAAATAGGAAAACTTAAGTCAAAAATCAGTACACAATCTGTAATGCGATTTTGGTGCACATTTTTTGATGTGTAATTTTAACTTAATTAAATAGGATAGAGATGAAATTAGTCCGTTATGGAAACGCAGGAAATGAACGTGCCGGAATCATTGGCAGCGACCAAGGTTTACGTGATTTATCGATGTTAGTTCCAGACATCAGTGGCGCACAATTAGCGCCCGAAGTCCTTGACGCCTTGCGTTTGCTCGATGTTGATCGCTTGCCAGTGGTTAAGGGCTCCCCGCGCTATGCTTGTCCGATTAAAGGTGTTGGCAAAATTATTTGTGTGGGATTGAACTATGCGCAACACGCGATGGAAACAGGCGCAAAAGCACCGACAGAACCGGTATTATTTTTAAAGGCGACCAATTCAATTACGGGGCCCAATGACACGGTTTATATTCCGCGCGGCTCGGTGAAAACTGATTGGGAAGTTGAGCTGGGCGTGGTAATCGGTCAGCATACCTCGTATGTCAGTGAAGCTGAGGCGATGTCACATGTTGCCGGTTATGTCTTGATTAACGATGTGTCGGAACGCGAATTTCAACTAGAGCGCGGTGGGCAATGGGATAAGGGCAAGGGGTGTGATTCATTCTTGCCCATTGGCCCCTGGTTGGTGACGCGTGACGAAGTCGCGGATCCACAAAATTTGCGTTTGTGGTTAGAAGTCAACGGTAAAAAAGTTCAAGACAGCAATACCTCGGACATGATTTTTGGCGTGGCGTATTTGGTGTCTTACATCAGTCAATTTATGTCCTTACAAGCGGGCGATATCATCAGTACTGGCACACCGCAGGGCGTTGGTTTGGGCCAAAAACCCAATCCGTGGTATTTGAAATCCGGTGACACGATGCGTTTGGGAATTGATGGTTTAAGTGAACAAACGCAAACATGTAAAGCGCTGACTTAAGAATAAACTTGATTTGAAGGGCCTGAACAACTTTTATTTTTTGTTTAGAACATCCTTAAATTGATGTGATGAGGTTCTTGTATAAATTTGAATGATATTCGACTACAACGCGATTAAGACGGAATTAAAACGCGGTTAAAAATAAACATCCCGAAGCCAATCGATATGGTCGCGCCATCTACACCAGTCTCCCCGATTTTGCCCGCGCTACAAAGGCACCGGATTTATCACAAAATTGCCGACATCATCGTGCAATTTATTGAAGAGGGACGCTATCCGGTAGGCAGTCAAATTCCACCAGAGCGTGAGTTAGCCAAGCAGTTAAATGTGAGTCGTGCGTCGGTACGTGAGGCTTTGATTGCCCTAGAAGTCAAAGGTTGAGTGCAGGTGCGTGTCGGTTCAGGAGTCACGGTGTTGACGCGAACGCCAGAACAAGTCGCCAGAGGCCGAGCGCTCTTTATCGCCGAAGATATTTGGCCTGATGTTGGCCCGATCGAAGTGGTCAGGGCGCGTCGTCTCATCGAATGTGCCACGATTGAACTGGCGGCGCGCGTGATTACGGACGAAGAATTAGCGCAGTTGGATGATTTGATTATTCAAATGGAGCAAGAGCATGACAAAGGCCCGCCGCATTTGGCCTTGGATCGACGCTTTCATTTAAAAATTGCCGAAATTAGTGGCAATGGTGCGCTGGTCAAAGTTTTAGAAATGTTGTGGGACTTTCGGGTTTCACCCTTGTTTTTGCAATTTGAAACTCACTTCGTCACGCAATCCTTATTAGTCCATACACACGATGATCACCGGCATATTCTTGCCGCACTGACGCTACGTGATTCAGTCAAAGCGAGTCGCGCCATGCGCCGCCATCTTGAACGCGTCGAGCTCGCGTATACGGATCAGCTATAAAGGTCAAATCTTATTTTTTCTAAATTTCTGTCAGAGATACGGCGTACGCTTCATCTACAATCGCGCCTCATCTTGTTTCTTGACCAAAAATTATGCTTTCTTTTTTACGTAGTTATTTTTTGATTGCCGTCGTGAGTGTGAGTTTGCTACTGGGCATACAAATTCCTAATTTTGTTGATCAATATCAAAAACGGGTTAACGCGCATCAAATTGAAGTCAGTAAAAATTTAGCAGTGTTTCAAATCATTGCTGATCAGTTTTATAAAGGCAGTATCGAGAGCCTGATTCATAAACATGAAAACAGTTTAGATTCCACTTTTCAAATGGAAGCCAACGCGATTCGCTCAATTTATGAGCGTAAAAAACATTTTGATCTTGAGGCCTTGGCATTACAAAACAGTTTGTGGGGCCGTGTTTGGCATGTTTTTTTGGAAGGTGATACCGAAGTTTTTGAAGAGACCATGAATAATTATTCTGCGTCAATACTGCTCAATAAAGATGCGATGGTGTTTGCCCTAACGTTCGCGTTGGGCATTGTTTTGTTTTTTGATCTTCTGCTTTATCTCTTGGCTTATTTTGGACGTTCGCTAATACGAACTTGATTGAAAACAAATTTCGCCTGCGCAGGACTTGATAAAGATTTGAACATTTACGTATCCTTCAGCTTGGTTTAATGGGATTTTTATGCAGTAGATGTTTATGCAGTATTTAGGTAAGTTTAAAAATTATAAAAAAATAATAAAAATGATCAATCGATATTTTCTAGTAATGCTGTTAAGCCTTGTGGTGACGCATATCAGCGCACAAACTGTGCTAGCTCCTGCCGCCGCAAATTCCAATGCCGCAAGTTCGAATGCACTCTCAACGCAGGGCACTAATAACAGCGCCACCGATTCTGATGGAAGTAAAGAAACAATTCCAGTTTTTGATGAAGCCAAAGCGCAGACCTTATTTAACAATAAGCAGTATGCTGAACTGGTCAAAATTACGACGCCCTCTGCGCAAGCTGGAGAACCGCGCGCGCAAGTTTGGGTTGGACGAATCGCATTAGAAGGCCGGGGAATGAAATCTGATCCGGTCACAGCGCATTTATGGTTTTCTGCAGCCGCTGAAAGTGGTGATTCTCATGCGCAGTTTTATATGGGCTTGTGCGCGCAACAAGGTTGGGGTGTGAAGGCCGATTTGGCGCAGGCCTTGACGTGGTATCAAAAATCAGCGCAAGCAAATAATGCCTCAGCGCAATACAACTTGGCCTTGATGTATGCCGAAGGTTTGGGAGTCACGCGTAGTCCAGTTGAGGCGCAACGCTGGTACGAACGCGCGGCAAAAGGTGGTGATAAAAGTGCACAATTTAATTTGGCTGTGATGTTGGCGCAAGGTGATGGCGTTAAAAAAGATCCGCTGCAAGCACTGCGCTGGTATGTGGAATCAGCCAAGCAGGGCGACGCGAATGCGCAGTACAACTTGGCTCACGCGTATATGTCAGGAAGTGGTACCACGCAAAATTTAAGCGAGGCGATGCGGTGGTTTGACGCCTCGGCACAGCAAGACCATATTGCGGCGCAATACAATTTGGGTGTGCTCATCGTGCAAGGTCGAGTACCGGGAAAAAACATACAAGATGGCATTAAATGGGTCGAGCGCGCGGCCACGCAGAACAGTGCCAGCGCGGCCTCATTTTTAGGCACCGCCAATTACGAAGGCAAAATCGTCACCGAAAATAAATTGACTGCGGCAAACTGGTTTCAAAAAGCCGCGCAAGGCGGTGATGCTAAAGCGGCATTTATGTTGGGTGGGATGTACTGGCGTGGTGAAGCCGTACAAAAAAATCCTGCCGAGGCCCTGCGTTTGTTGACGCTTGCTGCCAAAGCCGATTTAGCCGAAGCGCAGTTCAGCGTGTACTTGGTCAAAAATACTGGCACACCTGCCGAAAAAGAAGAAGCTTTATTCTGGCTACAACGCGCCGCCAGCCAGCGTTACGCACCTGCGGTCAGTAAATTGGCTGAGGCACAACACTAAGACGAATATTATTTATTGATCGACTGCGATAAGCAATTTAAGGGCACTTCTATCAATTCATTTTTGCAGCGAATTGCTTTGTTGCGCAGTACGCGAAATCCTCACGTACTGTATGTACGCTCCGCTTTCTGTGTGCTGTGTGCTGTGTGCTGTGCGCTGTGCGCTGTGCGCCTCGCACTTCATCCGCACATTCTGTATTGATAGAAGAGCCCTTAAGACTGACCACCGCTTTGAGCCAGTTGCGCCGCCAAACCCGTATAGCGTGCGGGTGTTAACGCCAGCAAGGCAGTTTTTTCCGTTTCAGGAATCGCTAACTCTTTAATCAATTCGTGTAATTTTTCACGCGTAATTGCCTGGCCGCGGGTTTTATTCTTTAGGTGCTCATACGGGTTAGGCAAGCCATATTTGCGCATGACGGTTTGAATCGGCTCTGCCAAAACTTCCCAAGCATCATCCAAATCTGCGTTGAGTACCTGCGCCGACAAAGTCAGTTTGTTCAAACCTCGTGAAAAGCTGTCATAAGCTAACAAGCTGTGCCCTAAAGCGACTCCGATATTGCGCAATACCGTTGAATCCGTCAAATCCCGTTGCCAGCGCGAGATCGGTAATTTGTCTGACATAAAACGCAAGAGCGCGTTGGCGACACCTAAGTTGCCTTCGGCGTTTTCAAAGTCGATCGGATTAATTTTGTGCGGCATGGTTGAGGAACCCACTTCTTTATCTTTACGCAATTGGCTGAAATAACCCAGCGCGATATAACCCCATAAATCACGGCAGGTGTCAATCAATATCACATTGATGCGACTGATGGCGTCAAACAATTGGGCAAAATCGTCATGTGGATCAATTTGCGTTGTCATTGGGTTAAACATTAAACCCAATTTTTGTTCGATGATGTTTTGGCTGAACTGTGGCCAGTCTAAATTTGGAAAGGCGACGACGTGAGCGTTGTAATTGCCGACAGCACCATTCATTTTGGCGCGCAATGGAACCGCTTCTAATACGTCAATAGCACGGGTTAAACGCGCGGCGATGTTGGCAAATTCTTTTCCAACTGTCGTGGGTGAAGCGCTTTGACCGTGAGTACGTGCGAGCATAGGCTGATCCGCATGAGTACGAGCACGCTCTTGCATTTGCATCAGGAGGTGATGCAACTTAGGCAAAATGACACAGCGACGCGCACCTTGCACCATCAAACTGTACGCGGTATTGTTAATGTCTTCAGACGTGCACGCGAAATGCACCCATTCCAAATAGGGTGTCAAAGTCGCATCGGCTTGCATTTTGTTTTTTAACCAATATTCGACTGCTTTGACATCGTGATTCGTTTCCGTTTCGATTTCTTTAATCGTTTGGGCATCTGTCGGTGCAAAATTAGTGACCCACGATTCCAATGTGCTTTGCGCGGTTGAACTTAAGGGCGCGACTTGTGGCAGTTTTGATTCTTGCGCCAAACTGATTAACCACGCGATTTCAACTTGCACGCGGTGTTTGATCAATGCGTACTCGCTTAACCAATTGCGTAGGGGATCAAGTTTGTGGTGATAACGTCCATCAAGTGGAGAGAGGGCCATCAAGGCAGAATAATCAGACATCGTCTTGGATAAAAATAAAAAAGAGGGCTTATGCCGAAGTGTTATTCAACGGTTCTATTCAGATTGTTTATGCGAACTTGTTGCGACATCTTTAGTGACGCCGTGCAGTAACTCATTGGCGTCGTGCCACCACGCTTGAAACGCACGATCATCGTTTTCACCGAGTTTCAAACTAATCATTTTATGACGCGGCTTGTCGGCGCAGAGTGTGCGCCAGCGTCGTGAAAATGGCAGACCATGGGTGAGGCCGCTCATCCCTTGCACCACCGCGCCAAAGTACACGCCATGAATCCGTGAATACTCATACATTGCCTGTGCAACGCTCATGCGCGTGGGTAGAGGGCTCTGATCTGAAAAAAAATCACGATCAACTTGATGCAGCCAATAGGGCTGATGGTAAGCCATACGCCCCACCATAACGCCGTCCACGTGACGCAAATGTTCTGCCACATCGGTGTTGGTTTGAACACCGCCATTTAACACGATAGTCAGGTGCGGAAAGATTTTTTTTAAACGGTAGACTGCTTCGTATTGTAGTGGTGGGACAGTACGGTTTTCTTTAGGACTTAGTCCTTTTAACAAGGCGATGCGGGCGTGGGCGATGAATACATCGCAACCCGCTTCGTGCACCGTGCCGATAAAGTGATCTAGTTGATCGTGACCCCACTGCTGATCAACCCCCAAGCGATGTTTGACAGTGATGGGGACAGAAACCGCGTCACGCATGGCGCGAACGCAATCGGCTACTAGCTCGGGCATCATCATTAAACATGCACCAAAATTTCCCGATTGCACGCGTGGTGAAGGACAGCCGCAATTTAAATTGATTTCATCATAACCATAATTGACGGCGATTTGCGCGGCATTGGCCAGTTGTTGCGGATCGCTACCACCTAATTGCAAGGCGCATTTTGAGGGTTGTTCATGCAAGGAGTGAGTCAAGTGGCGCGCGGCGTCGCCCAAGACAATCGCGTTGGCATGGATCATTTCAGAATACAAA
>JAVKMA010000189.1:0-2720 GCA_031538685.1 Burkholderiaceae bacterium
GTGATTTTGAAAAAGAGTTTGCCGCTTGGTGTGGCACGGCGCATGCCGTGGCGCTGGCAAATGGCACGCTGGCGCTCGATGTGGCGCTGAAAGCCTTGGGCATTGGCCCGGGGGACGAGGTGGTGGTGACGCCGCGCACCTTCATTGCGTCGATTTCGTGTGTGGTGAATGCGGGGGCGGTGCCGGTGTTTGCCGATGTGGAGGCGGATTCCGGGAATATTTCGGCTCGCACCATCGCTGCAGTTTTGACACCTCGCACGCGGGCGGTGGTGTGTGTGCATTTGGCGGGTTG
This sequence comes from Burkholderiaceae bacterium, assembly GCA_031538685.1. Classification (GTDB taxonomy): domain Bacteria; phylum Pseudomonadota; class Gammaproteobacteria; order Burkholderiales; family Burkholderiaceae; genus JAVKLU01. Next base: position 293 of record JAVKMA010000189.1, read on the forward strand.
GCCTTGTGACATGGACCCGATCATGGCGCAGGCCGCGCAGCATGGCTTGAAGGTGATTGAAGATTGTGCGCAGGCGCATGGGGCACGTTATAAAGGCCGCCCCGTTGGCAGTATTGGCCATGTGGGGGCTTGGAGTTTCTGCCAAGACAAGATCATGACCACGGGTGGCGAAGGTGGCATGGTGACCACGAATGACGAGACGCTGTGGCGAGCCATGTGGTCATTCAAGGACCATGGCAAGAGTTATGAGGCGGTTTACGAACGCCAGCACCCGCCAGGCTTCCGGTGGTTGCATGAGAGCTTTGGCACCAATTGGCGCATGCTGGAGATGCAGGCAGTCATTGGACGTATTCAGCTTCGTCGAATGGCCGATTGGGCAGCGGCACGCAAACGCAATGCTGAAGCTATTTGGTCGGCATGCCGTGACTTTCCAGTGCTGCGGGTTCCACAAGTTAAGTGTGCGAGCTGCCCCGACGCTTGTCACGCAGCTGGCACCAGTTGTGAGCACGCGCATTACAAGTGTTATGTATATGTACAGCCTGAGCGCTTGACCGCGGGTTGGACGCGTGACCGGATCGTCGAGGCGATCATGGCCGAGGGTGTACCTTGTTACCAAGGGTCTTGCTCTGAGGTGTATTTGGAAAAGGCATTTGACGGCACAGGCTGGCGGCCAGAGGCACGTTTGCCAGTTGCTAAGGTGTTAGGTGAGACTTCGATCATGTTTTTGGTGCATCCGACATTGACTGAGGCCGAGGCAGCGAAAACCTGTGAAGTCATTAAGACGGTCATGAATGAGGCTAGTAATGTCAGTTGAACAGCAGAATTTAGGACTTAATGGGATCTCACGTCGTGAGTGAAATCATGATCCGCACCTTGAGTCGCTTTGCGGCATCGACCTTGGTACTGCCGCGTCCAGTCAAGCGCGGTATTGTGCTGGCCTTGGATGTTGCACTTTGTGTTTTGTCCGTTTGGCTGGCTTTGTACCTGCGCGTGGGTGAGTGGCGGTCTTTGGCTGGCCCTGCTGCATGGGCTGCATTGGCTTCGGCGGTGTTGGCGCTGCCGCTGTTCATTACTTCGGGGCTGTATCGCGCCATCTTTCGCTATAGCGGCTTGCCCGCCATGGTGGCGGTAGCGCGTGCTATTGCTTTGTATGGCGTGGCGTTTGCCGGCATTTTTACCTTTTGGGGTGTGGACGGCATTCCGCGCACCGTGGGTTTGATTCAGCCCATTTTGTTGCTGCTCTTGGTGGGGGCGTCACGCGCTGCGGCGCGGGTGTGGTTGGGTGGACTGTATCACCAGCAACTGCGCAAGGCGTCCTTGCCTCGAGCGCTCATCTACGGCGCGGGCCATGCTGGGCGACAATTGGCGTCAGCCATGGTGAGTAGTCACGAGATTCGGGTGGTGGGTTTTATAGACGATGACGATCGGCTGCACGGTCATGTGCTCAATGGCTTACCTATTCATAATCCTGTGGATTTAACCGAGGTGCTTAGCGTCTCGCCCATTACCGATGTGCTGCTGGCCTTGCCCAGCGTGTCGCGCCAGCGGCGTAACGAAATTTTGGACGCGCTGAAAATCCACAAGCTAGCGGTGCGCACCTTGCCGGGCCTGAGCGATATTGCTACCGGCAAGGTCAGTCTCTCCGACTTGCGCGAGCTGGATATTGACGACTTGCTGGGCCGTGAGCCAGTCCAACCCAATGGCTTACTGCTCAATCTGAACACACACCTCAAAACCGTACTGGTGACTGGGGCGGGTGGCAGTATTGGCAGCGAGCTGTGCCGTCAAATCCTAAAGACAAACCCTAAGCAGTTGCTGCTGGTGGATATGAGTGAGTTTGCGCTCTACCAGATTCACCAGGAGCTGCAAGCCACCTTGGCGGGCGAACGCTCCAGTGTGAATGAAACCTTAGAGGGCGAATCAGCTGATACGCCAAAGGCCAGTGTTAGTGGTGGGTCAGACATCGAAATCGTCCCATTGCTCGCCTCGGTGTGCGACGAAGTGCGTATGCACGAGATTATGGACACTTGGAAGCCACATACGGTGTATCACGCCGCCGCCTACAAACACGTGCCCTTGGTGGAGCACAACCCCGCCGAGGGCGTGCGCAACAACGTTTGGGGTACCCGCGTGTGTGCCGAAGCCGCCATGCGTCACAGCGTGCGCAACTTTGTCCTGATCAGCACCGATAAAGCTGTGCGCCCTACCAACATCATGGGGGCGACCAAGCGCTTGGCAGAAATGGTGCTGCAAGCCCTGGCTGAGGTGAATGCGGCGGTGGCCGCCCAAGGGGGCAAAGCGCCCACGGTCAAGACCACCTTCAGCATGGTGCGCTTTGGCAATGTACTGGGCTCCAGCGGATCAGTGGTGCCCTTGTTCCGCGAGCAGATTAAAAACGGCGGCCCCATCACCCTGACGCACACCGACA
>JAVKMA010000190.1:0-6704 GCA_031538685.1 Burkholderiaceae bacterium
AAATTGATGACGGCTATTTTCTGGGTGTGGTGGGTCAGCTTGGCGATGTTCTGGTGCGCGGGTTTAATCAATAATTTATTCAATAAAAGTAGCGAACTGAATACGCTCCCCGCAGCGGTGCCGGTGACGATGACGACGGCGGCATCAAATTCATTGTCGGAAAAAATACCGCGCAAGGTGTTACCGAATGCACTGCGCAATGCGCCACCCGAATTTCATCACCTGAGCAATGCCATGCCCGCAGCACACAGTAGCACCGTGATTACGCTCGCTAACGGTGACTTGCTGGCGGCGTGGTTTGCCGGTTCGCGCGAAGGCGCAAGCGATGTAGTGATCAGCGGCGCACGTTTTCACGCTGGGCAATGGAGCGAACCGACAACACTGATGACGCGCCAGAATATCGCGCGCAGTCATTGGGAATACAACAAAAAAGTCGGCAACCCTTTGTTATTCGCCGATCAACAGAATCGTGTGCACTTGATTTTTGTGAGTGTCAGCCTAGGTGGTTGGGCAGGCAGTCGTTTAAATCACAGCGTATCAAATGACGATGGCCAGAGCTGGAGCGCGCCAAAACGTTTGTACTTAAGTCCTTTTTTTAACGTCAGCACGCTGGTGCGCAATAACATTAGTCCCACAAGCCAAGGCTTTGCCCTGCCGGTGTACCACGAATTGATTCGCAAATATCCTGCCGTCATTTGGTTTGATCGTGACATGCAGAACTATCAACAAAAACGCATGACGCCCGAGCCGCAACTCGCGACTTTATTTAGCCTCACACCGAACACTTTGCAACCGACACTGGTTGGCACTGACAATCAATGGCAAGTCTGGCTACGCAACGCGTTCAGAGGAAAAGCGAATGATATTTCTATCCCTCAAGTCGGCTACCAAGAATCAAATGATGGCAAAAATTGGAGCGCAGTGCGATGGTTAATGCTACCCAATCGCGATTCGGCACTGGCCGTTGTGCGCGTGAACGCGGACACCTTGATCATGGCCTACAACGATGGCGACAAAGGCAGTGCGCGTGAGCGTTTGTCTTTAGCCAGTTCGCACAACGGTATCGATTGGACGCCGCGATTATGGGTTGAAAATCAGGCCCAGGGCGAATTCTCTTACCCCTCCCTCACTGTTCACGAGGGTGTGTTGAACTTGTTGTACACCTATCAACGCAAACACATCAAACACCTTCGTGTCGGTGTCGATTGGTTAATCGCACAAACACCCCCGCAGTCGCCGCCATCACAGTCACCACCATCACAATCACCTTAGGCCTACTTGGATTGTTTTTAGGGCACTTCTATAAATACAGAATGTGCGGATGAAGTGCGAGTCGCACAGCACACAGAAACCGGAGCGTACATACAGTACGTGAGGATTTCGCGTATTGCGCAACAAAGCAATTCGCCGTAAAAATGAATTGATAGAAGTGCCCTTTATAAATTCATGTCAGCGTAGACATGCGCACGTATGCGAATGTCATGATCGTGTGGCTGAATATCTAATTCTTGAATATCACTTTGAGTCAATACCGCTAACACTGCGGACATTTGTTCCGGTTTGATCACTATCGTTAAATTGATCGCCTGCCCCGATGTTGGATTTGATGTTTGAAGAGTGGCTGATTCCACTCCGACCCGATCAAGCTGCTCTATCGTTGCGCCTGAGTTCAAAATATTTTGAACCAGCGAATTTTTTGTTATTGCGGCGTCCTGCTTTTGTGTTCCATCTTGCGCTGATAATTTTTCTGAATCTTGCGCTGATAACTGCTTTGACAGTTGAATCAATTCCTGGCGCGAATTTTGTAAAGCCTGTTCTGCGTGCCCTTGATGCCACCAATTGAACGCGAAAGTCGCCCCAAGAATCAACCCTAGAAAGACTATCGACAACGTAATCAATGAGCGTTTTTTCTTGCGCCCCATAAAATCGGTAGAACGCACCACAATGACGCGCAAGACTAAAAGCAAATCCCAATAATCACGCGCACATTTCAATTCAATGCGATAACCAATAGCACGACTGATGCCCTGTGTCACGCGATTGATCGCACTTTGAATCGTCATGATGTGTCGAGGTCTATGTATCAATGCCTATGTATCGATGCCTATGTATCGATGCCTATGTATCGATGCCTATGTATCGATGCCTATGTATCGATGCTTTATACAGATTCAATCATTTTTTCTAATTCCTGCGCCGCATCAACAAACAAACGTATCCCTTCGGCTAATTTATCGTGCGCCATCTCATCTTGATTTAAGGCAAAACGAAACTCGACTTCGCTCATCGCGGCATCGCGCGCAATCCTTGTTTGCGGCGGCGTGAGTCGCACTGGCACCGTCACGGTTTCTTGTTGTAACTGCTCCAATAAATTGGGACTAATGGTCAGTAAATCGCAACCGGATAGGGCTAACACTTGACGCGTATTACGAAAACTCGCGCCCATGATTTCAGTCGCAATCGCGCGCGCTTTGTAATACTGATAAATCGCGCTGACTAATTGCACGCCTTGATCACGCGCTGGATCGCCAAACTCGGCTGCGGTCAATTTTTGTTTGTGCGCATTCCAATCGCTGACCCGACCGACAAAAGGTGAAATCAATTGAACGTCGGCATCCGCACAGGCGCGCGCTTGCGCAAGACTGAACAATAAAGTCAAATTACACGCAATGCCTTCGCTGCGCAAAATTCGCGCCGCCTGTATGCCTTCCCAAGTGCTGGCGATTTTGATTAAGACTTGCGCGGTATCAACCCCCGCCGCGCGATACAAAGCGATCAGCTGCCGCGCTTTATGCACCGTCGCATGGGTATCAAACGATAAACGCGCATCCACTTCAGTCGAGACGCGCGCTTTGCGTGCATCACTACCTTTTAAGTGGCGCAAAATTTCAACGCCAAAAGACACTAACAGAGCATCGATTTTTTCGGCAACGCTTTTACCCGTATGTGCACGCAAGACTTGATCACGCCATTGTTGGTATTGCGTGCTTTGCGTCGCTTTGAGGATTAAGGATGGGTTGGTCGTCGCATCAGTCGCTGAAAATTTTGCCAACGTGTGGTAATCAGCGGTATCGGCAACGATAGCGCTATAGGTTCGGAGTTGTTCAAGAGCGTTCATAAACTGTTTTGTCGAATGATTTGAATTGCGGTTTCAGTTGAAGAATCAAACACCCGTTCAGAGCTCCCATCAATTTTTGCCATGATCGCGTCCGCTTGAGTTTTGCCTGCTTCCACGCCGAACTGATCAAAGCTATTGACCTGCCACAAAACTCCTTGAGTAAAGGTTTTGTGTTCGTACAAGGCGATTAGGGCGCCCAAATGATAGGGATCTAAACGTTTTAACAATAGCAAATTACTGCTGCGATTTCCGGGTAAAGTTTTATGCGCACGCATCCGCGCATCGCTATCGTTAGATGGCGCGCCACGCATTAAGACTTCAGCTTGCGCCAAGGCATTTGCTAACAAAAATTGATGCTGCGCTTGCTCTTGATGCCCTGCTTCTAATACCGCGATAAAGTCCACCGGCACGACATCATTGCCTTGATGCAAAAATTGAAAATACGCGTGTTGCGCGTTGGTACCGACGTCGCCCCACACGACTTGTCCAGTCAAATCTGGCGAGGCCGAGCCATCGGTCATTACGGACTTACCATTGCTTTCCATTTCCAACTGCTGCAAATACAGGCTAAATAACGACAGCGCATCGCTGTAGGGATTAACGCATTGCGAACGTGTTCCTAAAAAATTTCGGTGCCACACGCCCAGCAAACCCAACAAAACCGGCATGTTTTGCGCCAAAGGCGCGGTGGCGAAATGTTGATCCATCGCATAAGCACCGGCGAGAAAGGCTTTAAACGCAGGCCAACCACGCATAATCGCAATGGGTAATCCAATTGCCGACCACACCGAATAACGCCCACCGACCCAATCCCACAAGGGAAAAATATTCTCGCTCAAAATCCCCATTTCTAGGGCGGCTGCGCGATTACTGGTCACGCCAATAAAGTGTGAACCGATCGTGTGCGGACCGACTGTTTTACCTTGCGCCGCATTTTTCACCCACGCAATCGCGGTACGGGTATTGCGCAAGCTCTCCGGCGTGCGGAACGATTTTGAACTGGAAATAAATAAAGTTGTCGCTGGATTTAAGTGTTTTAATAACTCGGCAAAAGGTGTGAAATCAATATTTGAAATAAAGTGCACATTCAAATGGGTATCTTTACCCAAAGCACGGCACACCATGCGCGGCCCCAAATCAGAACCACCGATTCCAATGTTGGCAATATCGGTTATTGCCTGTCCTGAAAATCCTTGCCATTGCCCCGCTCTTAAACGCGTCGCACAAACCTCCATTTGCTGATGCAGCGCCGCGACCTCGGCCGCATGAGGGCTGTTTTTATCGCCACGCAAAGCGGTGTGCAATACCGCACGATCTTCAGTAAAGTTAATTTTGTCACCGCGCATCAAGCCCGCAATTTTTTCCGGCAATTGCGCTTGTTGCGCAAGCTCCAGCAACAGTGCCAGCGCGCGCGCATCGATTTTGTTTTTAGCGTAATCAAAATAAATACCGCCATCACCACCGCTTTGACTGAAACGCACACTCATTTTTTGCAATCGTTGCGCGTCTTGCGCAAATAAATCGATCATCTTGACATTGGTCAAATTTTCGACATGTTTTTGTAACAAAGCGTAAGCCGCACATTTATGCATGGTTGATCCGTCTAAAAAATTGAATCGTGAATGAGATTGATGCTTCAGATTGATGCTTCAGATCGATGATTGAAGTCCTATCGATCACGCCGGTATTTTATACCTGAGGGTTAAACATCTTTAGGGCAAATAAAGACGCGCTTGCTTCATCGCGTCTTCGTCCATGACTTTTGTTTTAAATGCGATTAGCCATAAGTCAAAGAATTTTGATCTAGCGCCGCCCAAAGTCTGTGCAAACCCCGCGCCATTAAAAGCGCCCGATAAAACAGAATAGGTAAAGCCACATTTATGCGCCATAAATTGATTTCCTTGCGCAATAGAGGCTCTGTGACCGTACAAAATATCAATCGGCGCAATCGGTCCTGCGGCCGATTGGTATAAGGGTTCTAATAACAGGTCTTTAACCACCGCCTCACATACGCTGATTAAATCGGGACAAGTCATGACGACAAAACCGTGTGGTTTTAATACGCGGTAAAACTCGTTCAACGCCAAGGGAACTTCGTGCGGAAAGAGATGCTCAATATTGTGCGATGAATAAATCGCATCAACACGTTCAGATGCCACTTGTGACAGATCCGTCAAAGTGCCAACGATATCTGGCGTCACCTTCTCGTCAATATCCAAACGAATCTCAGTCCACTCATCTGAACTAAATCCTTTTAAACGACTTTTGTTTTGAGGCCCGCAACCAACGTGTAAAAATGTTTTCATTTGTGAGCTTTGTATAAAAATTTGAGCACTGGTTTTAGAGTTGGTTTTAGGGTTGGTTTTAGTGCGCATTATCAATCACCAAACCCTGCACAGACAGCATTACAAACGGGTTTCCGATTTTTCCTAAAATACGCGGCTTTTCAATTTTATTTTTCAACCTAATTTTGCCACCCGATTCGTGATACGCGCACGCTCAAGCACTATCTCAAACACTATTTCAACCGCTCAAATACAGACTCATGACACTTACTTCTAGCCCGTTTACACCCATCACAGAAATCATTGCCGCCATCAAAAAAGGCGAAATGGTGATTTTGATTGATGATGAAGACCGCGAAAACGAAGGCGATTTGGTCATTGCTGCGGACTTTGTCAGCGCGGACGCGATTAACTTTATGGCCAAACATGGGCGCGGTTTAATTTGCTTAACTTTGACCGAAGAAGCCTGCCAACGCTTGCAACTGCCCTTAATGAGCAGTCGCAATGGCAGCGTTCACGGCACCAATTTCACTGTATCAATTGAAGCCGCGCAAGGCGTGACGACGGGAATTTCTGCCGCCGACCGCGCACATACGATTCGCACCGCATCACAGCCAAATGCGCAAGCCCTCGACATCGTATCGCCCGGACATATTTTTCCATTGCAAGCCAAAAAAGGCGGTGTCTTAGTACGCGCCGGTCACACCGAAGCCGGTTGTGATTTGGCCTCCATCGCCTCTTGCACGCCTGCCAGCGTGATTTGCGAAATTATGCAAGACGATGGCACGATGGCGCGTCTGCCCGCACTGATTGAATTTGCGAAAACCCACCAACTCAAAATCGGCACAATTGCTGAGTTGATTCGTTTTCGCAGTGAAAACGAAAGTCTGATTCAAAAAATGGGACAAAGTCCTTTGACAACCCCACAAGGACAATTTACCGCGCATCTTTTTCAAGATACCACTTCCTTGCAAGTACATTGCGCACTGACCTATTGCGACTACACGGCGGCCGATCACACTTTGGTGCGCGTGCATTACCCCACGTCTTTTTTAGATTTGCTTCGCGCCGACAATGGTCATCACGCATGGGGAGTAGACGCCGCTTTGCGCAAAATTGTTGAACACGGTCACGGTGTCGCCTTGCTCATGCATTGCGCCAGCTCAGAACTTGAAGTGATCGCACAATTTACCCATTCACCCAATGACACAGTGACCCCCAATTTATTGCGCACTTATGGCATCGGCGCGCAAATCCTGCGGGCATTGGGTGTGCGCAAAATGATCTCGATGGGTCAATCG
>JAVKMA010000191.1:0-2062 GCA_031538685.1 Burkholderiaceae bacterium
CTATCAATTCATTTTTGCGGCGAATTGCTTTGTTGCGCCGGCGAGCCTTAATCGGCGGACATTGCAGTGATTTAAATCGCTTGTTTCAGCTGTTCCAAAATCGCCGGATTCTCCAAAGTTGAAATATCTTGAGTGATGTCTTCACCTTTGGCTAACACGCGCAATAAACGCCGCATGATTTTGCCTGAACGCGTTTTAGGCAGATTGTCGCCAAATCGAATTTCTTTGGGTTTGGCAATCGGACCAATTTCGTGTCCGACCCAGTCGCGCAACTCTTTGGCAAGTTTTTGTGCGGCCTCCCCGGTGGGACGCGCGCCTTTCAATACGACAAACGCGCAAATCGCTTCACCCGTTGTATCGTCGGGTTTACCCACCACTGCTGCTTCTGCGACCAGTGGATTGGCGACTAATGCCGATTCAATTTCCATGGTTCCCATGCGATGACCAGATACATTTAACACGTCATCAATACGGCCAGTGATGGTGAAGTAACCCGTTTTGGCGTTGCGAATCGCGCCATCGCCGGCTAAATAATATTTGCCGCCAAATTCTGGTGGGTAATAACCGCTTTTGAAACGTTCAGGATTATTCCAAATGGTTCGAATCATCGATGGCCATGGGCGTTTGACGACCAATATACCACCTTGACCATTTGGTAAGTCGGCGCCTGTTTCATCGACAATGGCCGCCGCAATACCTGGCAGGGGCAAAGTGCAAGAACCCGGCACCATTGGTGTTGCTCCGGGCATTGGTGCAATCATGTGACCGCCCGTTTCAGTTTGCCAGAAGGTGTCGACGATAGGGCATTTTTCATGACCGATTTCTTTGTAATACCACATCCATGCTTCAGGATTGATCGGTTCGCCGACCGATCCCAGTAGGCGTAGAGAGGCCAAACTGTAATTGCGCGGATGCGTCGCAGGCGTGGTTTCTGCTGCTTTGATCAGTGAACGAATGGCGGTGGGGGCGGTGTAGAAAATACTGACTTTATGATCGTCAATCATTTTCCAGAAACGTCCGGCGTTGGGGTAAGTTGGGATGCCTTCAAAAATCACTTGGGTCACTCCGGCGGACAAAGGGCCATAGCACACATAGCTGTGGCCGGTAATCCAACCGATGTCGGCGGTACACCAAAACACGTCGTTGGGTTTGGAATCAAATGTCCATTTCATTGTCAGATTCGCCCACAGCAAATAACCGCCGGTGGAATGTTGCACGCCTTTGGGCGTTCCGGTTGAACCCGAGGTATATAAAATAAACAGAGGATGTTCGGCGCTGACCATTTCGGGAGGACATTCGCGTGATTGAGAATCTGCGACTTCGTGCCACCACACATCGCGTCCGGCTTTCATGTCGATTTTGCCACCAGTGCGGCGCAAGACGATTACTTTTTTGATGGTGCTAACGGCCGTCGATGCCAGCGCTTCATCGACAATATTTTTCAGTGGCAGGGCTTTGCCGCCGCGCATTTGTTCGTCGGCAGTAATTAACACCACTGCGCCGGCATCAATTACACGGTCTTCCAAACTTTTGGCAGAAAAGCCGCCAAACACAACCGAGTGTGTGGCGCCGATGCGCGCGCAGGCTTGCATTGCGATCACGCCTTCAACGGTCATCGGTAAATAAATCACGACGCGATCGCCTTTTTTGACGCCCTGCGCTTTTAAGGCATTGGCGAATTGGCTGACGCGATCCAATAATTGTTGGTAGGTGTGAGCGGTGATTGTGCCGTCATCGGCCTCAAAAATAATCGCGGTTTTATTGCCCATGCCATTGGCAATGTGGCGATCCAGCGAGTTGTATGACGCGTTCATTTGACCGTCTTCAAACCACGTATAAAACGGCGCATTACTTTCATTTAAAACCGTGGTAAAGGGTTTATGCCAGCTTAAATGTTCGCGCGCCAAACGCCCCCAAAATCCGGTGTAATCAGTTTCTGCTTCTTTGCACAGCGCGTTGTAGGAATCCATGCCAGAGATCGCTGCTGTTTTTGAAAATGCGCCAGGCGGTTGAAAAATACGGGTTTCTTCATTGTTGACTTTAAGGTTTGACATTGCAGGTC
>JAVKMA010000192.1:0-8113 GCA_031538685.1 Burkholderiaceae bacterium
ATCTTTTGAATATTGCGTTCGCGCTTGCGCAATTAAACGCGCGTAATCCAAAGCTTGCTCTGGATTGTGAATTGAACAAGGACCAATCACGACCATCAAGCGATCGTCTTCACCATGCAAAATATTATGCAAGTGCGTGCGCGTTTGCGATACTAAAGCTGCGATTTGATCAGTGCACGGAAACTCACGAATTAAATGCACTGGAGGAATCAATTCTTTTTCGCCATTGATACGTACATCATCTGTTTTTTGCATATCAAACTCTAACTTTCTTTAAAAATAAATTTCGATAACTCATATTATTGAGTAACTGGAACACCTGTTTTCGTTCGAATCTCCTCTACAGTCACGCCATCGGCCAATTCTACGATGGTCAAGCCTGCACCGTTAATGCGAAAAACGCCCAAATCAGTAATCAGGCTATCCACCACGCCAACACCGGTTAATGGCAAAGTACAGCTTGGCAAAATTTTATGTTCGCCGTCTTTTGTGGTGTGTTCCATCAGTACTAAAACCCGTTCCACTCCGGCCACCAAATCCATTGCACCACCCATCCCCTTCACCATTTTCCCCGGGATCATCCAGTTGGCCAGATCGCCCGAACCGCTGACTTGCATTGCACCCAAAATTGCTAAATTGATTTTTCCGCCACGAATCATGCCAAATGAGTCCGCAGAATTAAATATCGACGAGCCTTGTAAAGTCGTCACGGTCTGCTTTCCGGCGTTAATCAAATCAGCATCGACTTCATCCTCGGTCGGAAATGGACCGATGCCCAGCAAACCATTTTCCGATTGCAGCCAAACCTCAATCCCTTTGGGGACGTGGTTGGCAACTTGAGTTGGTAAACCGATTCCTAAGTTCACATAAAAACCATCTTGTAATTCGCGCGCCGCACGCGCTGCCATTTGATCGTGATTCCAACTCATAGCGTACCTCCGCGCACAGTGCGTTTTTCAATTTGTTTATTGGGGTTCGGGTTGTGCACGATTCGATGAACAAAAATTCCAGGTGTGTGAATTTGATCCGGATCAAGCTCACCCGCTTCAACCAAAATTTCAACTTCAGCGACACACACTTTACCCGCCGTTGCGACGTTTGGATTAAAGTTGCGCGCGGTTTTGCGATAAATTAAATTCCCCGCTTTGTCGCCTTTATAAGCTTTGACCAGCGCCAAATCTGCGGTAAGGGCGTGCTCCATTAAATACTCTACACCTTTAAATAAACGTGTTTCTTTACCTTGGGCAACCAAAGTTCCCACCCCAGTTCGCGTAAAAAATGCAGGGATGCCGGCACCACCCGCACGTAATTTTTCGGCCAAAGTACCTTGAGGTGTGAATTCCAACAAGAGTTCACCAGCTAAATATTGGCGCTCAAATTCTTTATTTTCGCCGACATAAGAAGCGATCATTTTCTTGATTTGACGCGTGGTCAATAACGCGCCAAGTCCAACACCATCAATGCCCGCGTTGTTTGAAATCGCTGTTAAATTTTTAACCTGAGTATCGCGCAGCGCCAAAATTAATGTTTCGGGAATGCCGCACAAACCAAACCCGCCAACAGCAATTGTCATTCCGTCTTGAGTTAAACCATCAAGTGCGGCCTTTGCATCAGAATAAAGTTTGTTCATAAATAGAATTAAAAAATGAGTCCCTGATTTTATCGACACATTCTATCGATGGCGCACATCGATAGTGTCAAGGAATTTTCGACTGGCGCTTGCCATGCTGAAATATCAATTGAAATAAACGCTGTCCAAACACATTCATCAACAGGCCTAACATTAATAATGCAGCACCGGCCCAATGCATCGCTCCCAGTGTTTCATCAAACATCAACCAACCGGTCGTTAACCCCACCAGCGGCACAAGTAGCGTAAAAGGCGCCACTCGGTTGACCGGATAACGACTCATTAAATAGGTCCACAGCCCGTACCCCAATAGCGTCGCCATCCATGCCAGATAAATCACCGCGGCCAAAGTCGTGATATTTAAATGTGTCAGCGCGTGCGTCATGGTGGCAGGTCCTTCCAAGCACAGCGACAAAAACAGAAAAGGCAATGGTGGCACCAAGCTGGCCCAAACCACAAATGCCAACTGATTCATCGGTCCATAACGACTCACGACGCGCGTCACAATATTGCCACTGGCCCACGACAGCGCCGCCAACAAAGTGAGTACAAAACCCAACAAGGGCATACTGACACCCTGAATTCCATTGCCGTGCGCATTACCAATGAGCGCCAAACCAGCACCCGCCAATAAGAGTCCCGTCATTTGGTGTCCATGCCAGCGCTCGCGTAGCCACCAACTGGCTAACAGCAAAGTGAAAAAAGATTGTGACTGCAATACCAGCGAAGCCAAACCAGTCGGCATCCCTATATAAATGGCACTAAACAAAAACGCAAATTGCCCAACCGGAATCGTCAGTCCATACGCCAAATACCAACGCAGTGGGACACGCGGAGGTTTGAAAAAAAATACCGCTGGAAACGCTGCTAGCAAAAAACGTAAGGCGCCCAGCAACATCGGCGGGACGCCCACTACGCCTAATTTAATCACCGCAAAATTCAAACCCCACACCACAATGACGACTAGGATCAAAGCAAAATCTTTAGGCGCCATTGGTAATGTTTTCATGGATTCAGTTGGCGCGTAGTAGCGGCTTCAGTGATTGCTGGATTAAGTGATTGGATCATTAGGACTTGTACGATGATGGCCGTGATTGTTGACTACCCGTGTTGTAGATGCGGGACTATTCATCAATTTGTTCGATGGTCTGATGGGGCGACGAACCAATTCGCCACCGCAATTAGGACGTTTGTAATGAAAAAATTTCTCGGCACAGTCAAGGCAAAAAGTACATTCAAATGAACAGATCAAGGCGTCCCGCACATCAGGCGGCAAATCGCGATCACAGCATTCACAGTTAGGGCGCAGTTGAAGCATCGTTAATTTTGTAAAGATTCGATAAAGGGCACTTCTATCAATACAAAATGTGCGGATGAAGTGCAAGACGCACAGCACACAGAAACCGGAGCGTACATACAGTACGTGAGGATTTCGCGTACTGCCCAACAAAGCAATTCGCCGCAAAAATGAATTGATAGAAGTACCCTAAACGTATATTCAGACCATCTCTAGAGCAACTTATCCTGTCACCGCACCTTCGCTGGCGGAAGTCGCTAACTGCGCGTATTTCGCCAATACGCCGCGCGTATAACGCGCTTGGGGTGCACGCCACGCGGTTTTACGTTTAGCCAGTTCATCATCACTGACATTCACTTGAATCAGTTGTGTCGTCGCATCAATCGTAATCGAGTCCCCTTCAGCCACCAGCGCAATCGGCCCGCCCACAAAGGCTTCTGGCGTCACATGACCCACCACCATGCCCCATGTTCCGCCAGAAAAGCGACCATCGGTAATCAAGCCCACGCTCTCACCTAAACCTTTACCAATGACTGCGGAAGTCGGCGCCAACATTTCTGGCATTCCCGGGCCGCCTTTAGGTCCTAAGTAACGCAATATCAAAATATCGCCCGCTTTAATTTTGTCACCCAAAATCGCATCCATCGCACTTTGCTCATCATCAAATACGCGCGCAGGACCTGTAATTTTTGGATTTTTTAATCCGGTGATTTTGGCAACGGATCCTTGTGGTGCTAAATTGCCTTTCAAAATTGCCAAATGCCCTTGCGGATACAACGCATTTTCAATTGATCGAATGACGGTTTGATCAGCGCGTGGGGCTGCAGGAACACGGTCTAACTCTTGCGCTAAAGTTCGTCCCGTAATGGTCATACACGATCCATCGATCAAACCTTTTTCTAACAATATTTTCAGTACTGCGGGAATACCACCGGCTCGATGCAAGTCGGTAGCGACAAATTGTCCCGACGGTTTTAAATCACAGATCACGGGCACGCGTTGGCGAACCCGTTCAAAATCATCAATCGTCCAATCAATTTGAGCTGCACGCGCAATCGCCAAATAATGCAGCACCGCATTGGTTGAACCACCAACGGCCATGATTAACGCGACCGCATTTTCAATCGAGGCGCGCGTCACAATGTCGCGCGGTTTTAACCCCAATTTAATGGCGTTTAATAACACCAGTGCAGAGTCGCGCGCAGACTGGGATTTTTCATCATCGGGGTTGGCCATTGTTGATGAATAAAATAACGACATTCCCAGCGCTTCAAACGATGACGACATCGTGTTAGCCGTGTACATTCCACCGCATGAACCACTACTGGGACAAGCGTTGTGCTCGATACCGTCAAAATCTTCTTGACTCATCCGACCATTAGAAAACTCACCCACGGCTTCAAATACCGAGACCACGGTTAAATCTTTGCCTTTCCAATTACCTGGTTTAATCGTTCCCCCATAGACATAAATTGACGGGACATTGGTGCGCATGATCGCGATCATTCCACCGGGCATATTTTTATCGCAACCACCGATCACCAAACAACCATCTAACCACTGACCGTTAACCACCGTTTCGATGCAATCGCTAATCACTTCACGCGAAACCAAAGAATATTTCATCCCTTCAGTTCCCATCGACATACCATCAGAAATCGTCGGCGTGCCAAACACTTGAGAATTGGCGTCGTTATTTTCCAGTGCATCGACTGCGGCATCGGTTAATTTTTGCAAACCTGAATTGCACGGCGTCACTGTTGAATGGCCATTGGCGACACCCACCATTGGTTTTTTAAAATCTTCTTTTTGATAGCCCATCGCGAAATACATCGAACGATTAGGGCTACGCGCGACACCTTCAGTCACATTGGCCGAACGTAGGGAGGATTTTTTTTGGTCTGACATGTCGCGTCCTTTCATATAAAAATAAGATCGAATAAATATCGATAATTGGCGTATTCTCTATTATCTGTGACGCAGTGATTTGCGCGCGGTTTAACGAGCTGTAATCCGAGCCCTAATCCGAACCCTAATCAATTGCTTTGGAATTGATTTTTTAATTTTTTACCGACGATTTATCTTATGTTGATCCATCCGCTTCCCGATCCAATTGCTTTTAGCTTTGGGCCATTAGCTGTACGCTGGTACGGCCTAATGTATTTGGCTGCATTCGCACAATTTATTTTGCTGGGCCGACAACGCCTTAAGCAAACGCATATCGCGCAATTGGGGTTTACCCACGCACGCTTAGACGACATGCTGTTCTACGGCGTACTGGGTGTCATCTTGGGCGGGCGATTGGGTGAAGTGTTGTTCTATCACCCCATTTATTATTTTCAAAATCCCTTAGAAATTTTTGCGGTGTGGCATGGTGGCATGTCTTTTCATGGTGGTTTTTTAGGTGTGATTGCCGCCGTGTGGTTCTGGTCACGCAAAACATCAATCAGTTTTTGGGCAAGCATGGATTTCATCGCACCTTTAGTCCCCTTGGGTTATGCTTTTGGTCGAATCGGTAATTTTATTAACGCCGAATTACCGGGACGAGTCGCTGACCCTAACTTGCCTTGGGCAATGATTTGGCCCAATGTGGATGCGCTGCCACGCCATCCTTCACCAATTTATCAAGCTCTGATTGATGGCTTGTTATTGTTTGTCTTATTGTGGTGGTTTGCTCGCGTACCGCGTCCCCGCATGGCGATCAGCGCATTGTTTTGCATCGGCTATGGCTGCGCGCGAATTTTTACCGAAGCGTTTCGCACGCCGGATTTTGTCGTTGAGCTTGGATTATTTTCGATCAGTTCAGGCCAGCTGTATTCGCTACCGATGGTAATTTTTGGAGGAGGCTTGTGGTACTGCAGCCAACGCGTCGGCACTATGCACGCCAAAACCATCGCAAATTCCAAACAAGCTTCAAAACGCCACTCGTAAATGATGCCGCGTGCGATCGCGTCGATTTTTGACAAAATATTGCCATCAGTGCAATTTTTTCGTCATCTCATCGCCGCGTGTTATCACGCAATTTTGCCCGTTATTTTGCCCAATCGCTGTGTGTTGTGCGGTTTGTTATGCAAGCAAGAACGCGCAAATTTGCTATGCCAGCATTGCCTGACGCTCGCACCACAGCAGCAACGTTGCTCTTGCTGCGCACGTGTTGTACCACAGACTTCGTCGTATGACTTAGCGCATTCCCAATTGTGTGGTGCGTGTTTATTAACGCCCCCTCACTTTGATCACACGGTTACAGTGTTTGACTATCAAGCACCATTTGATCGTCTGATCAGTCGTTACAAATTTCAAGGTCAAGCCAGCTGGGCCAAAGGTTTGGCGACATTGATGAACGAGGCGATTAAGCGTAATCGAGATTTAGCGCATACCACTGCTTTGCCGACTTTATTGGTTAGCGTTCCCTTGGCGCCACATCGCTTGCAAGAACGCGGTTTTAATCAGGCGCACGAAATCGCTCGGTGCTTGCATCGACGTTTACCATGTCGATATTTACCGCACGCCATTTGGCGCACCCGCGACACCGTCAAACAATCGTGGTTAAAGCGCCAAGCACGTCAACGTAATATCAAGGGTATATTTGAAATTAATTCACAGGTCTTAAACGAACTAATCGGCGCGCACATCGGCGTGGTGGATGATGTCCTAACCAGCGGCGCCACCTTAAACGAAATTGCCCGTTTGCTAAAACAGCACGGCGCCCAAAAAGTAACGAATTACGTGATTGCGCGCACGCCAGTTCATTAAAAAATAGTTCTTAGTTTTTAAATTCGCCAATAGATGACCCAAATTGATTTTTACATCAACCCCGAAAACGCCTTGCAATACGCGGCGCGTTTAGTGCGTAAAGCCTATCAGCAAAATCGGCAAATGGTGGTTGTGCTTGACGCTGATGAGATGAAAGATTTTGACGCGCTGTTGTGGACGATTTCAGATGTTGATTTTTTGCCGCACGTCAATTTAGAAGACCCTTTGTGCGCAGTCACTCCAATTGTGTTAATGCCCAGCGCGACAACATATGACGAAGCGATTAAATTTCCGCACTACGATTTATTAATTAATTTAAGCGCGCAATTTCCACCACAATTTGCCGCGTTTTTACGTCTGTGCGAAATCGTGCGCCCCGCCCATCTTGAAGAAGGCCGTGCACGTTATGCCTTTTATAAAAAACGCGGTTACGCATTAAGCAATACCAATGCGGCAGAATCACAAAAACCTTAGCGCACAAGTCATGATTCTTCGCGCCATCACTATTTGATTCGGGCAGGAGTCATAATTCGTCACGCCATAACTCGTCACACAAAAAACGATTACTTTACTGATACACACGATGAAAGAAGACTCTATTCCGGTACTGACTCAAATTTTGGCGATTCCAACACCGCCAAAACAAGCAAAGGCTGACGACTCAACGACGCACACAGGGCACGCAGTGCAGAACGCATCGTTGCAAAGCACATCTGAGACTCCTGTGCAACAAACATCTACAAAATCAGAAACGATATCGCGTTATTCGCCCACACAGCTTTTTTCACGCTTAGGTAATTTTGGTGGCTTGGCTCATTCAATGCCTCAAACCTTGCCACCATCAGCACCAATCACTGCAAAGGCATTACCGATAGAAGCTTTGACAGACGATCCGATACTGATTCATCCGGCGATGCCATTACCAACATCGGCGGAGTCTGCGCTTTCGGGAATACCCATTGCACCGATTACACCCATAGCACCCATAGCACCCATAGCACCTATTACAACTGCTACGCCGGCAATCCGTCCTGCCCTCGATGCGAGCGAAATTGAAGCGCTGTGCCAAAATGCATGTACCCAAATCACCGCACAATTAACACAAGAGTTATCTACCCACTTAGAACAGTATTTGATGCAGAAATTTGAACAAGCGCTGCCCCAATTATTAGTGGATTTACAGCAGCAAGTGCATCAAAATTTAAGTCGAGAAATGGCCGTAAAAATTCCTTTAATCATTGCGCAAGCCTTATCTCACAGGATTGATCCACCATCAAATCAATAAGTCTTTAGGGCACTTCTATCAATTCATTTTTGCGGCGAATTGCTTTGTTGCGCAGTACGCGAAATCCTCACGTACTGTATGTACGCTCCGGTTTCTGTGTGCTGTGCGCCTCGCACTTCATCCGCACATTCTGTATTGATAGAAGTGC
>JAVKMA010000193.1:0-3405 GCA_031538685.1 Burkholderiaceae bacterium
AAACTCCGCGAGGTCTTTTCTCTTGACAGTCCAGAAACCGATCCTGAATCTCTTCTTGCCCAAGAAGAATTGAGTTTGAAGGCCGTATGTCAGCGAATCGACAACATTTTCAGCCGTGTTCTAAACCGTAATTGCATGGTGACGTTGAAGCTGGCGACAACTGAGGACAGCAAGTGCTTCGTGCGTACTTACATTCGAAGTCAAGAGCTATCCCCAAGAGATCAACCTAGACGAATGAAATATGCTGTTGGCTCAGGAGAAAATACAGCTTTCGACGAGTCGTTAGCCAGGCGATCTGATGGACTACCATCTCACTTCTATTCATCGGACCTCAAAACGCTCAAAGATGGATACTCGAACCAGCGACAGCACTATGAGCGGTATTACCGGAGCACGATTGTCGTTCCTATTAGAGGTGTCAACAAAGGTAAGGGGTCGACCCACGAAGAATTTGATCTAATTGGGTTTCTCTGCGTCGACACTTTGTCCGTTAACCGATTGAATAACAACTTCCACCTTTTCATGCTCTCTGCCTTGGCTAATCAGATGTACAACTTCATGTCGCTAATGCGTGGCAAATACACCGTTGTTGTGGGCCAATCGAAATGACACTTCTCAAACGCGCTTTCAACCTGTTTTCAACAACTCAGAAATCCTCAAATCGTATTGAGCCTCTCAACGTTGCAGATATCATTAGCTCCATATCCAGCAATTCAAACGATTGGAATAAGGCGGCAGTATCGCTTGCAGCAGATCATGAAAAAAGTTCTGGTAAGCGAATCTCCGTGGTTTGCTACCCTGCAAACATTGTAGAGCGCCCTATTACCTTTCCAGTGAAGACAACGACGGAATGGAACGTAATGGCCTTGAAATTGCTCTTAAGGACGAAGCGTAGTCGCAAGAAAGCTTTAACCCAACAGTCCACACCGACCTGCGCATAAAGCCGCGCAGCACCGATGCCTTCATGTTAAGCCGGCAAACATCTAAACAGGACGACTTATGAAACTCGGTTACACAATCATCTATGTTCCAAATGTTGCCCAATCTCTGACATTTTTTGAAAGCGCGTTTGGCTTAGCACGTCGCTTTCTGCACGAGTCAGGTGATTATGGCGAACTTGAAACGGGTGAAACAACGCTCGCCTTTGCCTCGCACGAACTTGGGAACGCACATTTTCCTAATGGTTTTGTCGCTGCAAGCGAATCCATCAAGCCTCTTGGCATCGAAATCGCCTTGGTTACATCGTCTGTTGTCGAGGCGCATGCTAAAGCCCTAGCCGCTGGTGCCACCGAGTTGCAAGAACCTGAGACCAAGTCATGGGGGCAAGTTGTCTCTTATGTCCGTTGTCCTGATGGAACTTTGGTTGAAATTTGCTCACCAGTCGGCAGCTAAAATACGGCATAACAAGTCAAACCAGCGGACTGTCTACGATAACCGCTGATTCAAGGTTTAGGAACTTATGCCCACAAAACCACTTAACCGCTTGATGTTTATCCAAGGAAGGCTGTGCTTCTTCTGCAAGCAAGCCTTACCGACGACTGAGGCAAGCGTTGAACATTTACTCGCCAAATCCAATGGTGGAAACAACAGTGACGAAAACTGCGTAGCGTGCTGCAAGTCACTCAACACGCTGTTTGGTAGCATGTCGCTCAGAGAGAAGTTTCAGGTTGTTCTCAATCAAAAAGGACAGTTCAACAAATGCCCCAAAAATGTGGGGACTGTCAAAACAGCGGCGCCATTAAATGATCCGCCCGCCGTCATATCTCAAACTAAATCTAAAGCTACTCCTAAAACACCCTCTAAAGCAGCACCAGTCGTCGAAACCAAAAACAGTAAGCTGGCTTTTGTTATCGCTAATCTGAAACGGCGAGGCAATTCCAAACCGCGCAGCATCAAGACGCTGACAAGCGCTCTTGCCTCGCTTTATCCTAAAGATATGCCCGAAGAGGAGTTGGCTTCATTATTCCAGCAATTGCAATCAACAGGCCAAGTCATCGTCACCGAAGACAAGGTGATGTATGCGTTTTGAATCACCAATCCTAAGATCAAGCGAATAAGGTAGGAGAAGCCCCCGCCAATTGATTACACGCCGCGTAGCAATTCGTTGATTCCGACTTTGGCACGTGTTTGTTTATCAACTTTTTTGACGATTACCGCGCAATACAGACTGTATTTACCGTCTGCTGAAGGCAGATTCCCAGACACCACAACAGAACCCGCAGGAATGCGACCATAACTAAACTCACCGGTTGCGCGATCGTAAATTTTTGTCGATTGTCCCAAGTACACGCCCATCGAAATCACACTACCCTCTTCGACGATTACACCTTCAACGACTTCAGAACGCGCACCAATAAAGCAATCATCTTCGATGATGGTGGGGTTTGCTTGCAAAGGCTCTAGCACACCGCCAATTCCAACGCCACCCGACAAATGTACGTTTTTACCGATTTGTGCGCACGACCCCACTGTCGCCCAAGTGTCCACCATTGTGCCCTCACCCACATATGCACCGATATTGACAAAAGACGGCATCAACACCACGGCTTTACCAATAAAACTGCCACGGCGCGCAGCTGCTGGTGGCACCACACGAAAACCTGCTGTTTGAAAATCATTTGCGCTGAAGTTTGCAAATTTTGAAGGCACTTTGTCATACGCCGGAATGCCGCTATCGGTACCAATCAATTGGTTTTCCTCCATACGAAACGACAATAAAACGGCTTTTTTCAACCATTGATGTGTATGCCATTGCCCTTCAATTTTTTCAGCGACACGCAAACGTCCGCCATCCAATTCACTCAAAACAGCTTGAACAGCTTGACGCAAATCAGCGCTGACATTGGTGGGTGTAATTTCTGCGCGGGTTTCCCACGCTTGATCAATAATTTTTTCCAAAGTATGCATGGTTATCAATAAGTAAAAATGAGACTGACTTTTGTAAAAATTCTTATGTGTTAATTTTGGAAGTACCTCGTAAAAAATCCACAATACGGTGTGCCGCCATCACGCACTCCTCAAGCGGGGCGACCAGTGCCATACGAACAAAGCCTTTTCCCGGATTGCCCCCCGCGTCGTTAGGACGCGCCAAATAACTGCCTGGCAAAACCGTGACACCTTGCGAGCGATATAGGTTTTTCGCAAATTCAGTATCGTCAAAATAATCATCGACTCGCGTCCATACATAAAACCCTGCGGTGGGTTGGGTCACCGGCAAGACTGTCGCGAGTATGGGTATGACTTGCGCGAATTTCTGAGCATACAAACGTCTGTTTTCAATCACATGCGCCTCGTCTTGCCACGCGGTAAGCGATGTTTTTTGTACTGCCCCGCCCATCGCACAGCCATGATAGGTACGGTAGCGCGTAAATGCTGCGATTAAATCGGCATCGCCAGCAACAAAGC
>JAVKMA010000194.1:0-2008 GCA_031538685.1 Burkholderiaceae bacterium
AATTGCCGAAAAACGTAAAAATAATAACAGTAGGTAAATCGTTAAAAAGTGCAACGATAAACTGGAAATTGCAAAATCTAACTCGTTGTGACTCAATCCGCGCCGTAACAACAACACTATCACAGTGATCGTAATTCCGGCGATGAGTGGGGCCGCGCTTAGCCCCGTCTGATTGACGGCAATACCTTTACGATGAGCGCGATAGCGTAAAAAATATCGAATCAACCAAGTCAGCCCGCCACCACTAATCAGGCATGTCAATAGTGTTGCGGTTTGAACTAATAACTGTAAATTAGTGAGGTATTCGATCAGTACAGACCAAAGATTCATGATAATCAAAAAACGAGAAAATGATCAAAAGTTAGTTTTTGCGCAACAGCGCTGCAAAAAATCCATCAGTATTGTGTTGCCAGGGCGTTAATTGCAAAAAGTCAGGATCCGCGCTGATAAGACCGCGCTCTGCACACCACTGACCAATGGGTTCAATGGCAAAATCAGGGTGTTGCGCCAAGAATTTCATGACAATATCTTGGTTCTCTTCACGCAACAAGCTGCATGTCGCGTAAAGCAGAACGCCTTGGTTTTTTACCAAACTCGCCGCCGCTTCCAAAATCGCTGTTTGAGTATGTTGTAACGCGCTAATTGTCGCTGGTGTTTGACGCCATTTGAGATCGGGGTTGCGGCGTAAAGTACCTATGCCAGAACACGGCGCATCGACAAGCACGCGTTGGCACTTTTGCGCCAAACGTTTGACGCGCGCATCGCGTTCACTACTGATTCGCACCGGATGCACGTTAGATAATCCTGAGCGCGCTAAACGCGGTTTGAGTTTAGCCAAACGTTTTTCAGCGGTATCAAAAGCGTACAAAATTCCACTGTTGTGCATCAATGCGCCAATCGCTAAAGTTTTACCCCCGGCACCGGCGCAAAAATCAACGACGATTTCACCGCGCTTGGGCGCTAGTAATTCGACGATCAATTGGCTACCTTCATCTTGTACTTCGACTTGGCCATCGGTAAACATGGGTAAAGTGTTGATTGCAAATTTTTGCGAACTTCGGATGCCGTTGCTGGCAAATGGGGTTGCAGAAATTTTGATTTGCGCCATGGCGGGCTTGGCCGCTAAATATTGATTTAATTGGCCAAGCAGTTTTGCGCGCGTCGTTTTCAGCGTATTGACGCGTAAATCCAAAGCGGCGCTAGTGTTCAAAGCAGCGAGCGCAATGGCGCAGTCCTTACTCCATTGGGTTTCTAAACCTTGGTATAACCACTGCGGCAAACTGTGTTGCGTCGCTATTTCTGGTGGAATCGGTAACTCATCCAAATTGAAAGGAATTTCAATTTGGACGCCATTTTTTTGCGCCGAGGCCAAGCCTAAAAGGCTGTAGCCACGCCATTTTTCAACCTGCGCTTGCTTAATCCAATACTCAAAGCAAATTTGATGTCGTACGACAGAAAACACCGTTTCGGCAATCACGCTACGCTCGCGCATTCCCCAACTGGGGTTTTGGCGAAAATAGTGTGATAGTGTTTTATCGAGTGCGTAATCGTAGGACAGGGTATTTTTTAATAGTGCCTCGATGTGGGGAATCAAACGTTCTGTTTGTGGACTTTGAGGCGCGTCAACTTGTTGCTTGAATTGGGAATAAGGCATTCGGGAGAATAAAAATAAATAGGTTGAAGGTTTGTTCAAACCAGTGGTGAGAAGTCTAGCTGATCGCCAGTAGAAGTGACTTTATATCGCATCGCTTCATATCACACCACGCCAAGCCACACAATTAAATAATCGAACACTGATTGCCCGCAGTTTGTATCAGTGGCTATCGAATCAGTGCGTATCGATATGACGCGAGGTGAATGTATGTAAAGGGCACTTCTATCAATACAGAATGTGCGGATGAAGTGCGAGGCGCACAGCACACAGAAACCGGAGCGTACATACAGTACGTGAGGATTTCGCGTACTGCGCAACAAAGCAATTCGCCGCAAAAATGAATTGATAGAAGTG
>JAVKMA010000195.1:0-3247 GCA_031538685.1 Burkholderiaceae bacterium
ACCTTGATCAAGCCGCCTTGGTCCGAGACTTAAATCTTCAGCTAAAAAAAGCGTCAATAACTCGTCGGAATAACCAATCGCGTTATGGAATGCGGTGAGCTGTTGCCAGTTTTTTGCGGTGTAACCCGTTTCTTCGCGTAACTCGCGTTGTGCGCAAATTAAAAGAGTTTCGTTATGATCAAGTTTCCCTGCCGGCAATTCAATGCAGACTTTATTAACGGGGTAGCGAAATTGTCGCTCTAAAACAAGTTCTTGATTGGGTAAGAGGGCAGCGATTACGGCTGCGCCGGGATGATTAAAGTATTCGCGTTGCCCAATGCTGCCATCAGGCAAACGAACACGATCACGTTTGAGAGTGATAAAACTGCCGGAAAATTCAGATTCTCGGACGACAAAATGTTCAGTCAGGTCAGTCGCCATAGGTTTTGTTGAGCTTAGCCGCCGTTACCAAGAAAACTAATTTGTAAAATACTAAATAAAATTCGGGTTAAGAAATCAGGGAATAGTCCAATCAAAATCAACAGCACACCAGCAAAAGATAATATAAAAAAGCTGGGTAAGTGTCTTTGTGCCGATATGGCTGATTCTGCAGGGCTGTCAAAATACATTGTTTTGATGACGCGTAAATAATAAAACGCACCGATCAGCGAGAACAGGATTGCGAGTACTGCCGCAAAGTAAAAATGTGAATAAATCAAGGATTGCAGAATCAGGAATTTTGCGTAGAAACCTATCAATGGTGGAATCCCCGCCATTGAGAACATCGACAGTAATAGTAAAAATGCTAACCAAGGATGGCGATGATTCAAACCGGTCAAGTCACTAATTTTGTGGCATTCTTGGTTGTTATCTGACAAATACAGCAAGACGCCAAAAGCCACAACACTGGCAATGACATAAGCGAGTAAATAAAATAGACTGCCGCCAAAACCTTGGAAAAAAGTCTCTGGCGATCCGCCGTTATGAAGCGCGGTAGTAAAGCCTAAGAGCATAAAGCCCAATTGCGCAATCGCAGAATAGGCAAACATCCGCTTGATATTG
Organism: Burkholderiaceae bacterium; assembly: GCA_031538685.1. Lineage (GTDB taxonomy): Bacteria > Pseudomonadota > Gammaproteobacteria > Burkholderiales > Burkholderiaceae > JAVKLU01. The sequence continues at coordinate 1,042 of JAVKMA010000195.1, forward strand.
CTTTGGGCGATTGCCACGACGTTACCTAAACCGATTGATAACAGTGATACCACCAAAATCATTTGTTCCCAATCTTTGGCTAAGTCAAAGAAACCTTGGAATAACAAGCGCAGGATAACGACAAAAGCAGCAATTTTTGGCGCCGTCGCAATCATTAAGGTTGCAGGCAGTGGGGCTCCTTCATAAACGTCTGGAACCCACATGTGAAAAGGAACTAAACCTAATTTAAATACTAATCCGATCACGATGAAAACTAAGCCAAACACCAAAGCCGAAGGCATTGCTTGATTGGAGTGAATCATTTGATTGACCCCTTGCAACAAGATCGAACCAGTTGCGCCATAAATCATCGATATCCCGTACAGCAATAATCCAGAGGCCAAGGCCCCCAGAATAAAGTATTTGGTTGCCGCTTCAATGGCACGCGGATCGTCACGGCGCATTGCGACCAAGGCGTATAAAGACAGGGTCATCAATTCGATACCTAAATAAATCGTCAGTAAAGAATTACCTTTTATCATGACCAGCTGACCTAACAGCGCCAGTAAACTCAAGGGGAAAAACTCACCAGCGATTTTGTGTGAGTCATTAGTCGGGAGTAATGCTTTACGTGATGACACCAAGCCACACAAGACAATTAGGGTCGCCAAAAACTGCATGCTACGCGTTAATACATCGCTGACAAGGTGTTCAGAGAACATGCGCACGGTCATTGTTACAGGCAACATCAGTAACAATTGATATAGCGTTAAAACAGATAACAAGCTAATTGTTAAACGATAGGTATAGATGCGTTTTGTCGTGGGCAAATACATGTCAACCAGCAGTATCAAAAGAATTGACGCCGCTAAAAAAAACTCTGGAAACATTAACAATGAATCAAGCATGTCTTGGGATAGGAAAACATTCAATAAGGAATAGCAATGGGCGCTTAATCAAAACCTAGGATTTATAAAATTAAAGCGGGATTTTTGATTTAACGATATGCATCATAAATTCTGCCACAGTCGCTTGCATTGGATTGGTAAAAAAGTTAGGGTAAACACCCATAAATAAAACAAATCCGGCCAAAATGCTCAAGATTAAAAATTCACGACTATTGAGGTCTTTCATTTTGCTCACTTGAGGGTTGGTGATCTCGCCAAAAGCAACGCGTTTAATCATCCATAAAGAATAACTAGCACCTAAAATCAATGCGGTTGCAGCAATGGCGCCGATCCAGAATTGATACTTCAGCGCACCTAAAATCACCATGAACTCGCCAACGAATCCGGAGGTTGCAGGCAAGCCACTGTTGGCCATCGAGAACAAAACTAAGAATGCGACATAGCGCGGCATGACATGGACAACTCCGCCGTAGCTCGCGATTTCACGCGTATGCAGACGGTCGTAAAGGACGCCGATACACAAAAACATCGCCGCTGATATAAAACCATGCGAAATCATCTGTACGATACCGCCTTGTAAGGCCAAAGGGTTGAAAGTAAAAAAACCTAAAGTGACAAAACCCATATGTGCAATTGAAGAATACGCGACGAGTTTTTTCATATCTTTTTGCACAATCGCCACCACACCGATATAGACAACGGCGATGAGTGATAACACTATCATCGGCGTTGCAAAATAGGCGCTGGCGTCGGGCGCGATAGGCATTGAAAAGCGTAAAAAGCCGTATGCGCCCAGCTTCAACATGATCGCAGCTAAAACTACCGAGCCTGCGGTTGGTGCTTCAACGTGGGCGTCAGGCAACCAGGTATGCACGGGCCACATTGGAATTTTGACGGCAAAGGCCGCAAAAAATGCAATGAAAATAAAATTCTGACTCATTTGTGACAAGGGCAGTTTCTGCCACGCCAAAATATCAAACGAGTGCGATACGTTGAACAGATAAATGATAGCTAAGAGGGCAAGTAAAGAACCCATCAAGGTGTACAAGAAGAATTTAAACGCGGCGTAAACGCGACGTTCGCCACCCCATACACCGATGATCAAATACATGGGGATCAAAGTGGCTTCAAAATATACATAAAACAAGACTGCGTCTAATGCGCAGAACACCCCAATCATCAAACCCGAAAGAATCAAAAAACTGGCTAAATATTGATGTTGTTTATGTTCGACCGTCCAGGCCGCAATAACGACTAAAACAGTGATTAGCGCAGTCAACAAAACAAACCACAAAGAAATGCCATCAATACCTAAGTAG
>JAVKMA010000196.1:0-3419 GCA_031538685.1 Burkholderiaceae bacterium
GACGGGCAATGCCAAGGTATAGCCCCAGCGAAACGCGTTACCGCTGACCTGACCCGTGGCCTCACCCACCACGTCGTCGGCGCGGCCGGTATAGCTGCCGTTCGGTCCAGCCTTGAGCTTCCAGACGCGGCGCTGTTTGGTGCCGTCCGAGTACACAAAGGCCTCGTCCAAAATGCCTTCGTCACCGTTCCAGCTACAGTCCATCACCACAGTGAAACGCTTGACCACCTGACCGCTGCGATCAGTGAAAACACCCCAGGCGTCGATGGTGCCATTGAAGTAGGTGCGCAAGTCCAGCAGTGGTTTTTCTTGCGCGTAGTTTTGTACCTGTGGTCCGCTGCAGCTGGCCAAAAATGGCGCCACTGCGATGGTGGACAAAGCGAGCAAACGGGCCAGGGCCGTGCGGCGGTGGATAGAGGGATTGTTTGGGTTCATAGTGAGCTCCAGTTGTCAAATATCAAAGTGGCGTCATGCCAGAAGGTGGGTTAAAGATTCAGTTCAAACTTCAGTTCAAAGCTAGATTCAAGGGTCGGCCCTGCCTGGCCCAAAAATTAAATTGGGGTGACGCATCAAGCCAGTGTACAAAGCCAGTCCCGCCAAAAGCTTGAGCACGCAGGGCAGCAGGCCATAAGCCAAACCCAGCGCCAGCACGGCATCGGTATCTTGCCGACCTGGGGCATAACCCCACAGGCCCAGAAAAGGCAAAGACAGTCCGGCGGCCAGCGCCAGATTGAGTTTGGTGGCCAAATTCCACCAACCCATAAAGGACCCGTCTGTGCGGCCGCGCTCACCACAGCGATCAATCAGTTGGTTAAGCAAGGCGCCGGGGACGGTGAGGTCCGCGCCCAGCGCCATGCCCGACAAGGCGCACACCAATAAGAAACCTGTGGTGTCACCAGCGCCAAAACCAATTACGCTGACAAAGGCCAAAATCGACAAAGCCATGCCCAGCATCCAACTGCGCAGCAAGCCGATGCGGTCGATCACCTTCAACCACAGCGGAAACGACAGCGCCCCAGCGGCGAAATACAAACCCAGAAACAGCGGCTCCATGGCTTTGGGCGCTTGCAATAGGTCTTGCACAAAAAATAGTACCAGCGTGGCGGGCACTGCACTGGCCAAGCCATTGAGCATGAACACCAGCAAGAGGCGGCGAAAGCCCACATGTTGCCACGGCTGCCACCGCTGCCATGGACTGCCCACCGCATGTCCGGAAACCACGGGAATAGTCGATGTCGAATTGCCGCGCTCCGCACGCCGCCAAGAAAACAAGCCCAAGGCCAGCAGGAGCACCAGCAAGGCCGTGGTTGGCCCCCAGCCCCACAGCGCCGGCAGGGCCGACGCCAGTAATACACCGATTAGGGCAAAGCCTTCGCGCCACGCGACCCAGCGACTTTGCACGATGCCTCCGCCGCCTTGGCGCGCGGCCCAAGTTTGGTGCAAGATGCCCAAACCACTGTAGGCTAAATGACTGAGCGTAAGCGCGGCGCCCACCCACACCAACAAACCGGTGGACGACAAGGCAGTTCCCAATACTGCGGGCGGAAAAAACAACGCGGCAAAACCCAGCGCCACCGCCAACGCCAGTACCAGCGCGGCCACTCCCACAGCCCGCGACGACTGCCGGTATAGCCCATCACTCCAGCGGCCCAACCACGGATCGACTACTGCATCCACACTGCGACTGAGCAAAAGCACCGCGCCCAAGGCAGCCAGCGGCACGTCGTACTGTTGGGCGTAGACATTGGGCAAATGCACATACACCGGCAGGGCCACAAAGGCCAGAGGCAAGCCCAGTAGGCCATAAGCGGCACAGACTCTGCGAGGAGGAATGCCTGTGCTCATGACTGCAAGCCCTGCAAAAACGGGGTGTGAATCGTGGACAGTCGGGTGTACATGACGCTCAAACCGGTTTGGCCAAGGTGAACTGGATCACGTCGATGTTGGCTTCATCGAATGCCGCTTCGCAATAGGCCAGGTAAAACTCCCACAAACGAATAAAGCGATCGTCAAACTTCAACATTCTCACCTCGTCCAGTTGCGCCATGAAGGCCTCACGCCAGCGGCGCAAGGTTTCGGCATAGTCGGGGCCGAAGTTCAGCTCGTCCACCACCACCAACCCGGCCGCTTGCGCTTGTTTGCGGAACTCGCTGGAGCTGGGCAGGCAACCGCCTGGAAAGATGTATTGCTGGATAAAGTCGGTCGAATGCACATAGCGTTCAAACAGCGCGTCGTCGATGACGATGCTCTGGATGCAGGCGCGGCCACCAGGTTTGAGCAAACGGCTGATGGCCTGAAAGTAGGCGGGCCAGTATTCCTGCCCCACCGCTTCGATCATCTCAATCGAACAAATCGCATCATAAAGACCATCGTCAATGTCGCGGTAATCCTGCAAACGCAAATCTGCCCGCTGTTGCACGCCATGCACTTGCATACCATGCACTTGCATACCATGCACTTGCATACGGGTATTGGCAAATGCCAGTTGTTCGGTGGATAAAGTCACACCGGTGATGTGCGCACCAAATTCAGTGGTGGCCAACTCGGCCAACGCGCCCCAGCCGCAGCCGATTTCCAAAACACGGTCGCCATTTTGGGCATTGACCATGCGCAAGGCGCGACGCACCTTGGCTTTTTGAGCCTCGCCTAAGCTGCGAGTATTGTCACCCTCGAACCAGGCCGACGAATAGTTCATCGTGCCGTCTAACCACAGTTTGAAAAATGCATTGCCCAAGTCGTAATGCGCGTGAATGTTTTTACGGCTGTTGCTGCGGTGGTTGCGCTTGAGCAGATGCTTGATGCGATAAGCCAATCGGCCCAGCCAATGGCCGTAAATTGCACCTTCAATCTGGGTTCTATTAGCGATCAATAGACGCAGCAAAGCGGCCAGATCAGGCGTGTCCCAATCGCCCGCCATATAGCCCTCGGCAAAACCGATGTCGCCCGACTTGAGCACTTTGGCACACACCGCCCAATTACGGATATGCAGGGTTGCGCATGGGACGACTAACGGGGCGACATGCGTGCCAAACACCTGGCAACTGCCATCAGGTGCGTGTAGGGTGAGCGTGCCGATTTTCAGGCGCGTGAGCAGCCCCAGCAAACGTGTGGCGGCCTTGGGCAAGTTGGCGTGCACAATCTGTGGTGCAGTGCTGGCAGCACCCAGTGCAGTGACGTAGTCGGTGGTTTTCATTGTAGTCGGCATGCGGTGGTATTCAGTATTCAGTATTCATCGGGTCACAGAGTTTTGGGGCGGTTCGGGTTTGCGCCAAAACGGTACTTTTTTCAGCCACAGCAAAAGCGCGTGCCAGTGAATGCGGGCCACCACGCCCAAACTCAACAAGGGAAAGCGCCACATCACACGGCGCAAAGCGGCTGCGGTGGCGGGTTCCAGTACACCGCTCCAGCTGGTGTCGATC
>JAVKMA010000197.1:0-3429 GCA_031538685.1 Burkholderiaceae bacterium
ATAACTTATTGAAATTTAACGATTTTTATTGTTTACCCTGTGATTTCAGCCGTCTTTTTTAAGATTTCTAACGGATTCAAAACTACGAACTAGTCTCAAACCTTCATCCATTTAAGGGCTCTTCTATAAATACAGAATGTGTGGATGAAGTGCGAGGCGCACAGCACACAGAAACCGGAGCGTACATACAGTACGTGAGGATTTCGCGTACTGCGCAACAAAGCAATTCGCCGCAAAAATGAATTGATAGAACTGCCCTTAAGTTGTTACAAAAACGATTTAGACCCCCAATTACTATGCTGCTCATTTTCTACGCCTTTAACCGGTCCGTATTTAGCAGATGCGCATTTTTTTACCCTCATATCGTTTTAGGGTATAGCCACAATTCGGGCCAACCTTGTTGTTTGCCGTAGCGCGCTAAACCCGCAGTCGGATTGGTCACTACCGCATGGGTCGCGGCCGCCAACAGTGGAATATCATTTTCCGAATCGCTGTAGGCGTGAATTTCGGTAAATTGCGTCCAATTCATTCCTTGATCAGCTAACCAACGTTTGGCATTCGTGACTTTACTCGGTCCCATGTTATCAGGGCCTGCTAAGTCTCCCGTCATTTCACCGTCAGAATCTAACTCTGGTTCCGGGCCAATCACAGGCAAATTGAACAAACGCGAAATCGGTTCAGTAATGCATACATTGGTCGCCGAAGTCAGTACGCACACCGCGCCCTCATCTTGAAAACGCTTGACCAAATCACGAGCGGCTTGATTGATCGAAGGCTCAACCACCTGTGCAACAAAACGCTCAATCTGGGCCTTACGCACCTTAGGTGGAATCATTTTTAAATACGAAAAAGCAAAGCGTGTATAGGCGACTGAATCCAAAGTTCCATTTTGGTACTGACCCGAAAAAGCCGCATGCGTATCCAAAAACGCCGCCCCATCAACTAATTGTTGTGCGGCCATAAAACAGCCCCATTGATGATCTGAATCAATCGGTAAAAGGGTATGGTCTAAATCAAACAGCGCTAATTTTGTCCTAGTCATATCAATAATTATTTAATAAATTCATCTTTATCACGTGCTAAAAAATGACGCAATAACGGCAAAGTAATGTAACGCCCTTGTTGTAAAGAATATTGATCCAAAGCATTTAGCAAGGCCATCAAGGAGCGCATGTCTCGGGCAAAATGCGTTAAGCAGTAATGTAAAACCTCATCCGGGAAATCAAACCCTCGCTCCTTTGCATGCGACTGCACTGCGCGCGCCTTATCTTGATCCGATAAAGGTGAAACTTGGAATACTGGCCCACTGGAAAACCGCGTTAACACATCTTCGCGCAGGCCTCTTTGCGCTAGTTGAATCGGGGATTCGCGTGCGGCAACAATGAGCGAACTGCCATCTTGCGTCAAGCGCTTTAACACCGAAAACAAAATGGTTTGCAAAGACTCGTCTATTTCTTGCGCGTTATCCAATAAATGCACCGCACCTTTTTCATAACCGTCCGATTGAATAAAACGTGCATTGTAATGAATCGCCGCAGTGGCCTCCAGCAAATGACTACAGCCTACCCCCGTTTCGCCCCATAAAAATACGATAGGTGGCAAAACCGGTGCCTTCAATAACTGACATAACTCTTGATTCGCGCCCACAATAAAATTGTCAAAGGTCGGCGCCGCGTCAAGCTTTAAAGAAAGAGGGATTTGCATTACGGCAAAGAAGTCACTAATTAAAGAAGTGGTGAACCAGTACGGAGAGATATTCCTTCCAAAAACAACCTTATTCAAATGTTCCTTACGCCGCCCATCACTTGGGCAACACTGTCAAAACGATAATTTTGACCACAAAACTCACAACGCACAGAAATGATTTTTTCAGCCTCGAGAGTCTCATACAACTCTTTTTCACCCAAAGAAATGAGCATATTTTTAACTTTTCCTAAGCTACACGAACAGTGAAATTGCACCGTTTGCGGTTCAAATACACGAACCTTTTCTTGCCCAAATAATTTACTCAACAAATCAATCATGCTGTTCTCGTGCATTTCATTGGGCCGTAAAGTGTGCGCCAACATATTGATGCGGCGCCAATCTTCATCGGATGAAGCAATGGTTTTGCCACCTTCTCCCGCGACTTGTTGTAACAAAATTCCACGAACTTGTGATTCGGGTGCATCCGTATTCACGCTTAAATAAAACTGCGTCGGAATCTGTGCCGAATCCGTCATATAGGTTTGCAATGCGGCACCAATCGTCGCGGCAGCGCTCACATCGATGATGCTTTGATAACGCTGCAAATGTTGCGCCGCGGGTTCAAAGGACACTACACAGCGCATGTTGCGGCTTAACAACACTGACTGATCTGTGATCATGGTGTTGTCTGTTCCATCGAATAAACGCGCCGTCGCAGAAACTCCTAGCTGTGTCTCAGACAATCCCGTCACGCTATCAAGACCTGGCATCAATCCACATTTGGCAACCACTAAATCCAGCGGGCTAGTACGTGAATCATGCTTGTCCAAATTTTCAATATGCACCACTACATCGCCATCAAATTTTGAGTGATGGGCCAATAAAGTCGTCGCGGCCAAAGTCTCGCCTAATAAGCGTTTGACCGGGGCCGCCAAAGATTGATGTTGATGAACGTGCGTCCATACCGAGTCCAAGGATACCATTGCGCCACGAATCGCAAAATCATCAAATAAAAAACCTTGCACAAAATTTGTCATGAACACAATATCTATAAAGATGCCGTCAGTGGCGTGAAATAAGTTCTCTCTAAGCGCACACTTTGCGCAAGCGCTGATTTATCCGAATCAACGCCTTGATGCGCCATCAAGGCCGGTATCAAGGTACCGCTGTACATGATCGTATGATCTGGATCAGCCTCTAAAAAATCAATTAAAACCCTCGTCGCCGCAATCGCACTGTCCTCGGACAAACCCAAAATCGGTTCATCTAACAGCAACACTTTACAAGCACTCAAACGTGCGCGCGCAATCGCCAGTAGTTTTTTTTCACCACCCGATAACTTCTCGGCCAAAACATTGCGGCGCATCGATAAATTTGGAAATGCTAACCAAATCATCTCTAGCTGTGCTGGCGTTTGTTGCCAATGTGCCAATTGCAAATTTTGCAACACGGTCAACAAGCTAAATACTTCGGGGTCGTCACTGACCAAGCCTAAGCCCAGACGTGCACGCGCATGAATTGAACTGTGCGTAATATTTTTTCCAAAAAGCCTAATCGTGCCGCCATAAACTGGACGCCATCCCATGAGTGTTTTAAACAAACGCGTGCGCCCACAAGCATCATGACCGTCAATATGAATGCACGCACCTTTACTCACCTCAAGCACTAAATCAACCCCATCATCAGCGCGATAGTGAAGATGACTAATCGTTAAAGCATTCATTTGGGACTCTTCGAGATAAT
>JAVKMA010000198.1:0-2984 GCA_031538685.1 Burkholderiaceae bacterium
AATTTGCGACAGTTTTTTGCGCGACAGATGCAATCTGGCTTTACTTTGATCGAAGTATTGGTCGCCGTTTTTATTATCGGGATCACTTTGATTTCGGGTTTGCGCGCCATGTCGAGCTTGGCGCAAACGAGTCATGATATTGAGCAGCGAACTTTGGCTTTGTGGTCAGCGGACAATATTTTGTTAGAACAAAAAATTCAACGAACCCCCTTTAATGTCGGTGAAGAAATTCGCGACTGCCCGCAAGGACGCTTTGCATTCAAGTGTGTGATTAAGGTTAGCCCAACGCCTAATCCGCGGTTTGTTCGTGTGGAGGTGAGTGTGCGCTTAGATAAAGATAAGGGTAAAGACACGCATCATTTGGCACAGCTGTTTCATGTGACCTTGAAAACCCCTAATACGCCATGATAAAAAGTGTCGCTATGCCCAAGCGCATATCCAAGCGCATACCCAACCAAATGCCCAGCGGAGCAGCCAGCCGAGCGCATCATGCGCGATCTGGATATGTAGGGTTTACTTTGATTGAAGTAATGGTTGCGATCAGTATTTTTGCGGTGTTGGCAATTTTGTCATGGCGTGGTCTGGATACTTTGGTGCAAGGCCGCACGCGTATATCGGGCGAACAGGAACAAGGCATACAGTTGCAGCGTGTCATGGCGCAAATGGAACGTGATGCCGAATTTTTGGTTATTCCGACGCCCGCGCCAGGTTTGTTGTACGCGACTAACGATGGCATCACCTTGATTCGGCGCACCAGTTCGGCCAATAATTTGGTCGATGGTTCGACCTCAGACAACGATAGGGTCAGCGGAATTTATTACCAACAAGTGCGCTATGTTTTGGATAAAACGAAAACTTTGTGGCGCGAACCATCGGTGCCGATCAGTTCGGCAGAGTTCACGGCCATGACCAGTACCCCGACAGATCCCAATAGCAGTCAAACTGCTAAATCCAGTGGCTTTGTGCTATTGGGGCGACAAGCCCTGGTCACTGATGTGGATCGTTTTTCAGTGGATTTATGGGTGAATAATGGGTGGCAAACGCTATCGGTGCCCAGCGATTCAAAAAATTCGGATATTCCTAATCAGCCTAATCTTTCCAATGGGGCAAAAAATAATGCCTTAAACAGAACCAGTTTGGGTGAAAATTCAGGTGGTTTGCGTCTGACGCTTCGCGCGCATCAACAGGATTACAGCAAATTATTTTTGTCAGCATTATGAGGATTCATAAAGTGTCCAAAGACGTGCATAAAGTCCGCTCAATTCACACAATCCGCGCCAGCGCAAGGCGGCACAAAGGCATCGCCATTATTACGGCTTTGCTGATCGTTGCTCTGGCGGTGACGATACTGTCCAGCTTGTTCTGGCAGCAGGGGATTGCATTTCAGCGTTTAACGCGGCAAGGTGACAGTGTGCAAATACAGTGGCTAGAACGTGCGGCAATTGATTGGGTCGGTGTGATTTTGAAAAGTGCGAGCAATGATGCAGTGACTCATCTGGGACAAATATGGGCAGTGCCGGTGGCGGAAACCTCGCTCAAATCTTTTTTAGCAAAAAACGAAATCAAGGATCAACAACTCGAGCAACAAAAGGCAGTGCTGTCGGGTTATCTGAGCGATGCACAGGGACGCTATAACGTGCGCAATCTGATTAGTTACGCTGATAAAGAAAAAAAATATGTCGTGAATCCAGGCGAACTCGCGGTGTTAAAACGTTTAATGACACATTTACGGTTGCCGCCGAATTTAGCCGATTCCTTGGCACAAAATGTTCTCGCGCGGTTTAATGAAATGTCGGTTGGTACGCAAGGTCAGTTGCAGCCACAAAATGCACCACAACGGATTGAAAGTTTTTTGCCTTTGCCCGGGATGACGAATCAAGCTTGGTTGCAATTGCAAGAGTTTATTTTTTATTTTCCGATTGCTTTGCCGATTAACGTCAACACCGCATCAGTAGAGCTAATCAGTGCCGTCATACCAGAATTTGATGTGAATGTATTGCGCGTCTTGTTGATTGATCGTGCGCGCATTTATGCCGTCAATAACGCCAATTTTTTTACTTTGTTGGGGCGTTCTGAATTGGCTAGTCGCTATACCGATCAACAGATAAGCACCAAATCGGGATTATTTTTTTTAACGGCACGGGTTCAGTTAAACAACATGGTGCGTCCATTGCGAGCGCTGATCGATCTGAATGGAACCTTAATGTGGAAAAGCGCTTTGTTGTAAAAAATAGCTTAGAACCAATTTAGAACCAAGTTATAACCAATACGCAAAGGATACATAACCGAGTAAAAATAAGGCCAGCGCGATGAGGAATTGTTTGAGAAAGTTGTTCATAAAAAAAGTCATGTTGTAAAAAATAAAATTGCAGTATAGACAAACCGCGTATCCAAGCCTTGCCGCCACATTTTGTATTGACGAGCACTTGCCTATTGTGCCCGCTCCACTTGGTTGACCAACGTCTGATAGCGCTCAAACAGCAGCGCGACGCGGTCGGCGTCTTGGGCGCGGGGTTTGACGGCGTACAGCTTATCCACCAGCGCGTCTAGCGCGGTGTGCGCTTTGCGCAAATTAGCAGGCATTAAACCCTGGTCGTACAGCGTGGCAAGACTGGCGGGGTTGGTACCCGTTTGATGCTTCGTCCGTGCGTCTAGCACAGCCTGCGCCGCTGCTTCAATGGCTTTACAAACCTTGTCAGATACGTCCTCTGGCCACGGAAAGTTGTTGTACACAATGGTGTTGGAATAGCGATAGTCGCTTTTCAATCGCCCGCAGGTGTAGCGCATCCAAGCCATGTGCATTTTGCTGGTGAGCACGCCAAAGTGATACAGCGTGGCGTTGGGGATGATGAGCGTGGCATTAGATGCGATAACTTGCGATGATAAAAAGCCAATAGGGATATAGGTTCTACGTTCAGATGAAACGCTTGGAATCAAAAGGTACTCGCCTGTTTCTGGTTGGCGCACTTCACCAAAGAGATGTG
>JAVKMA010000199.1:0-4571 GCA_031538685.1 Burkholderiaceae bacterium
GCTGAATAGATTGCGATACAGGTGATTTGTAGATATTGATTGGCGGAAGCGGTGAGATTCGAACTCACGAACGGTTACCCGTTGCCGGTTTTCAAGACCGGTGCAATCGACCACTCTGCCACGCTTCCAGAATTAAGGGCGGGATTTTACTTGCTTATTCAAAAGCACGCAATCACCCTAGTCGGTAAAGAAAGGGAGGGGCCTCAGAAAAAAATAAAGGGCCGCATATAGCGGCCCTTTCATTTGGTGCATCTTTCTGCTTGTTAGCGTCCAGAGCGCATATCCCAATCGTCTGATATGAAGCTTAGTATAGCGTAATATATCTATATCAACGAAAAAAGAGGCTAAAGATATGAACAACATGCGCTACCGACTCGCTTTAGATTTGGGCTCTACCTCTTTGGGTTGGGCCATGGTTCGACTGAATCCGCAAAACGAACCCTGCGCAGTCATCAAAGCAGGGGTACGGATTTTCAGCGATGGGCGCAACCCCAAAGACGGCTCGTCACTGGCGGTCAGCCGCCGCGAAGCTCGTGCCATGCGCCGTCGCCGAGACCGCTTACTCAAACGTAAAAACCGCATGATGGCCACCTTGCTTCGTCATGGCTTCTTTCCGCAAGACGAAGTCGCCCGCAAAGCGCTCGAAAAAATCGATCCGTTTGCCTTGCGTGCCAAGGGCCTTGACCAAGCCTTGCTGCCCGAAGAGTTTGCGCGTGCGCTGTTCCACATCAACCAGCGACGGGGCTTCAAGAGCAACCGTAAAACCGACAAAAAAGAAAACGATAGCGGTGCGCTGAAGACCGCCATCATTGAGCTACGCCAAGCCATGCAAGCCACGGGCTGCCGCACAGTGGGCGAATGGTTGCATGCTCGTCACCAGCAAGGCCAGCCGGTGCGGGCGCGTTACCGCGAAAACCGCACCCTTCAAGACAACGGCAAAACCAAACTCGAAAAGAGCTACGACCTCTACATTGACCGCGCCATGATCGAGGCTGAGTTCGACGCGCTGTGGGTCAAACAAAACGAACTCAACCCGACCCTGTTTCACGCCACCGCCCGCGACGAGCTCAAAGATTGCCTGCTGCACCAGCGTCCACTCAAACCTGTCAAGCCAGGTCGCTGTACGCTGATGCCCGAAGAAGAGCGCGCACCGCTGGCCTTGCCGAGTCAGCAGCGTTTTCGCATTTACCAAGAGGTGAACAACCTGCGCCTATTGAAAGAAGGACTGAATGAAGAAGCGCTCACACTCGAGCAGCGCGACAAAATCGTTCAAGCGTTAGAGAACAGCAGCAAAAAAACCTTTGTGCAAATTAAAAAACTTATTGGCTTTTCGGGGGACTTCAACCTTGAAGACGAGAAACGCACCGAACTCAAGGGTAACAGCACCAGCGCCATGCTGTCTAAAAAAGAATTTTTCGGCAGTCAATGGTTGCGTTTTGATGAAGCCCGGCAAGACGCCATCGTCACGCAACTGGTGGCCGAAGAAAACGAAGTCCGACTGATCGCCTGGTTGCAAACCGAAACGGGCGTGGATGAGATGACCGCTGAGTGCATCGCCAACGCCCCGCTGGCCGAGGGCTACGGCAGCTTGAGCGCCAAGGCGCTGAGCAAAATCCTGCCAGCCTTGCGTGCCGAAGTCATCACCTACGACAAGGCCGTGCTGACGGCGGGTTTTGACCACCACAGCCACATCAGCCATGCTGCCACGGGCGAAATCCTGCCCGCGCTACCTTACTACGGCCAATACCTTCAGCGTCATGTCGGTTTTGGTACTGGCAAGCCCGAAGACCCTGCCGAAAAACGTTACGGCAAGATCGCCAACCCGACGGTACACATCGGTTTGAACCAAGTGCGCACCGTGGTCAACGCGCTCATCAAGCGCTATGGACACCCCAGCGAAGTCATTGCGGAGCTGGCCCGCGACCTCAAGCAAAGCCAGGAACAACGCAAAGAAGAGCAAAAACGCCAAGCAGACAACCAGCGTCGCAACGAACGCATGCGTGCCGATATTGCGCAACTGCTGGCTACCAGCCCAGAACGTGTCCGCGCCGCCGATCTGCAAAAAATGATTTTGTGGGAAGAACTCAGCTTCAATGTCGCAGACCGCCGCTGCCCCTACAGCGGTGTGCAAATTAGCGCACAGATGTTATTTAGCGACCAAATAGAGATTGAACACATCTTGCCGCATTGTCAAACACTGGACGACAGCCTGAACAACAAAGCCGTGGCCATGCGCCAGGCCAACCGCATCAAAGGCAATCGCACGCCAGCACAAGCTGCCGCCGATTTTGAAGCCCACGGCTGGAAAACCGAGGACATGCTCCAACGCGCCAGCCTTATGCCCAAAGGCAAGCGCTACCGATTTGCACAAAACGGCCTAGAGCAATGGCTGCGAGAAGACAAAGGCTTTTTGGCCCGCGCCCTAAACGACACCCGGCATCTCAGCCGTGTGGCGCGTGAATATCTCAGCCTGATCTGCCCGAAAGACACTCGCGTCATCCCCGGTCGCATGACAGCGATGCTGCGGGGCAAATTTGGCCTGAACGACATCTTGGGCATGGACGGCGAGAAAAACCGCAATGACCACCGTCACCACGCGGTGGACGCCTGCGTCATCGCCGTGACCGACCAAGGCCTGTTGCAGCGCTTTGCCAATGCCAGTTCCAGTGCCCGAGAAAAACAGCTCAACAAACTCGTGGAGACTATGCCCCTGCCTTGGCCCAGCTACCGTGACCATGTGCAACGCGCCATTCACCACATTTGGGTGAGCCACAAACCCGACCATGGCTACGAAGGGGCGATGCACAACGACACTGCCTATGGTTTGCTGGGCGGCGGCAGGGTGCACGTGCGCAAAACGGTGGATGGTGTGCGCACTCGAGAAATAGCCGCACTCAAAGTGATCGAGTTTGCCGATGCCAAAGCCACTGCCCGCCATGGTCTGCTACCCAATGGTGAACCCAGACCCTACAAAGGCTACAAGGGCGACAGCAATTACTGCATGGAAATCGTGCGCAACGACAAAGGCAAGTGGGAGGGCGAAGTGGTTTCCACCTTTGAGGCTTACCAATTGGTGCGCCAGCATGGTTTGGCTAGGCTGCGCCATCCGGCTTTGAGTGTGAGTGGCAAGCCATTGGTGATGCGCTTGATGAAGGGTGACTCCGTTGGCATTGAAACTGAAGGCCTGCGAAAAATATACCGACTTAGCTACATGGCGAGTGCTGGGACGATGGCATTTTTTGAGTGCCATGAGGCTAATGTTGACAAACGGACACGCGCCAAAGAAATGGCTTATCTGTTTAAGACAGCAGGCTCTTTGCAAAAGTCAAAAGGACGACGTGTGGGTATATCGCCAATAGGTGAGTTACACGACCCAGGTTTTAAAGCTTAAACTATGCAAAGTCGCATTGTCGAAGTTGCCGATGATCGCAGGCATCTGTCGGCCTACCGCGGTTTTATGTTGGTACACAGCACGGGCGATGAGCGCCAAGAGCTGGGACGTGTGCCGCTTGACGATATGGCGGCGCTCATTGCCAACGCTCACGGTATCAGCTACACCAACAACTTGCTGGTGGCGCTGGCCGAGCGTGGCGTACCCTTTGTGCTTTGTGCCGCCAACCACAAACCCGTTGGCATATTGTGGCCCTTAGACGGTCACCACTTGCAGGCCCACCGGTTTGATGCGCAAATTGCCTGTACACTGCCCACTAAAAAGCGTTTGTGGGCGAGTCTGATTAAAATCAAGCTGCTACAACAAGCAGAAATGCTAAAAGCAAGCGGTGCTCCTTCGGTTTTGTTGGAGAAATTGGCCAAAAATATTCGTAGTGGTGACCCCGATAACTTTGAAGCACAAGGCGCACGTCAATATTGGAAATTGCTTTTTGGTGTCGAGTTTCGTCGCGACCAAGAGGCCGCAGGTGTGAACGCACTTTTAAATTATGGTTACACGGTGCTACGTGCCGCCACCGCACGTGCTGTCGTAGCAGCAGGTTTGCATCCGAGCATTGGATTACATCATAGCCATGATAATAATGCGATGCGATTGGTTGATGATTTAATGGAGCCGTTTCGCCCCATCATTGACTGGACTGTTTGGCAGTTAGAACGTCATAAAACTTGTGAACTTACACCCGAAACAAAACGTGTATTGGTTAAGAGTCTGTATCTTGATATTGCTACGTCAAGCGGTGATACACCGATATTAGTGGCGATTCAAAAACTGGCAACATCCCTAGCGCTGGTACTCACTGAGCAGCATCAAACGCTTGATTTGCCGTTAGCTTCTTTACCAAAAGGCGATTTAGGCCTGAACGATTAACGGCACATGTTAAGCGGATATCGACTGATGTGGATGATTGTTATGTTTGATCTGCCGGTACAAACTAAGCCAGAGAGAAAAGCCGCAAATGATTTTCGATTAAGTTTGCTCGACATGGGTTTTTTACGCAGTCAATTTAGTGTCTATATGCGTTTTTGTAGCAGCTACGCACAAATCCAAACTTACTGCCAACGTGTAAAAGAAGTTTTACCCGGCGGGGGGCAAGTCAATATTTTACAGATGACCGACAAAC
>JAVKMA010000200.1:0-1525 GCA_031538685.1 Burkholderiaceae bacterium
GCCCGAAGCAGAAGCTGCATTCATTTCGATCAATGCCACCAACGGTGCGATTCGTGCAATGGTTGGGGGTTTTGATTTTTTGCGTAACCAGTTTAATCATGTGACGCAAAGCCAGCGCCAGTTAGGTTCTTCAATCAAACCATTTATTTACTCGGCCGCGATTGCCAAAGGTGCGACACCACAAAGTATTTATTTTGATCGCGAACCTAATATTCCCGAAGCGCAAACGGGAGGGGTCTTGTGGGAGCCTAAAAATTACGACGGCAAGTCAACCGGCGACGAAGTCACGATGGAAGAGGGTTTGGTGCATTCGACCAACTTGGTGGCGATTGATATTTTGAAGTCAATTACACCTGAATATGCGCAAAAATTTGTATTGAATTTTGGTTTTTCGCGCAAGCAAATACCGGCGTTTTACACATTAGCTTTGGGCGCGGGTAGCGCCATCATGGAACAATTGGCAACGGCGAATTCCGTGTTTGCTAATGGTGGGTTTTTGGTCAGTCCTTACTTGTTGACGCGGATTACTGATCGTGATGGCAAATTAATTGAGAAATTCTCGCCGCCGATTGCACCGCGTGAAGAAATGAAGCGCGTCATTAGCGAACAAAATGTGCTGATGATGGATCAGATGTTGCGCGCAGTCGCGACACGCGGAACTGCGGCGCGGGCGCGGGCTTTGGGACGTCCTGATGTGGGCGGAAAAACCGGCACAACGAATGATGAAACAGATGCTTGGTTCTCTGGTTATATGGGTAATGTGGTGGGGGTTTCTTGGTTGGGTTATGACCAACCACGTAAGTTGGGCGAGCGCGAAACCGGCGGTTCTTTAGCCTTGCCGATTTGGATTGACTATATGCAAAAATTGCGCGATGTGCCGATCGTGGCACAGCGTGCAAATTTGCCAGATGCGACGCTAATTTCCAATCCAGGCGTCAGCGTGCCAATCGCGCCAATCAAGCCTGAAGAACCCGACACGCAGAAAGTCAAACCTTAGGGGCTTTTATGTGGACTGATATGCGGGGCGCGCTTTTAGTGGCATTGACACTTTTGGCATTGTCTGCTTGTGGCCCGTCAACGCTTCCCGATACCGCATCGACCCCATCGAGTGGCGCGCCATCACCTCAGACTCCTCTGGTTTTAACATCGCCAGCGAGTGCGACTCAAGTGGTTTTGGGCCAGTCCTTGACTTTGCGCGGCTCCGGATTTACTGAGGGGATGGGGGTCAAATTAGGTAATATTTCTTTGGCGTTGGCCATCGTATCGCCAACGGAGTTGACGATCACAATCCCCGCCGCATTGAGCTTTGATTCCTATATTTTGATACTGAAGCGCTTTAACGATGGCGCGACTCAAAACTATGCGATTAAAGTGGTCTCCTCGGTATTCGCAATATCGGGGGTCAGTCCCGCAGTGCCTTTAATTGGCAGCACGGTGATTTTGACAGGGACGGGATTTATTGGTCCCTTGAATCTCACAATCAACAATCGCGCGCTCACCCATACCATTAACTCGGCAACTGAAC
>JAVKMA010000012.1:0-5181 GCA_031538685.1 Burkholderiaceae bacterium
GGCTGACGCAAATAGCGGCGGTAATGGCGGCAAGATTCAAGCTAAATCCACCAAATGGCGCGAGTACAAAAGTAACAATGCCGCTCCAACCAATGATCGATGAAATGGGCGGTTCGTAACCGGCAGAGCGCAACGCCGCGATACCAGGGATATTTTGCGAGGTCATGGTGACAATAAAAAGAGGGATTGCTAAACCCAATAAGGCTTTCCATGAAAAGCTCGGCGTCACCCATTGCGGTGTGGTTAAGGATAGATCAAGTGGCCAATTGATAGGATTAAAGTGGCCCATTAGCGCCGTGCAGAGTAGCCCCGCGCATAAAGACGCAAGCATGGCGTAACGCGGCAAGTTGCTTGAGCTGGCCCGCTTCATGAGTAAATAACTCACCAGCATGGCCAGTACCGGATAAGGATCGGTTTGTAAGGAAGTGAAAACGTCTAAGCCAAAGCGTAATAAAACCCCTACTAATAAAGCGGCGGAGAGCGCCAAAGGGATTCGTCCCATCACGCGCGCAAAGAACCCGCTAAATCCGACGATCGTCACGAGCAGCGCGGAAATCAGAAAAGCACCCGTGGCATCGCTTAAAGAAAATCCCGCGTCCGAGCTAATGAGCATCGCCGCGCTGGGCATTGACCACGCAGTCGCCACGGGGATGCGATAGCGCAAAGATAGACCGATAGACAGTAAGGCGATTCCGACGCCCAAGGCCCATAGCCATGAGGCGGATTGTGCCGGTGTTGCGCCCAATTTGGCGGCAGCGTGTAGCACGATCACAACTGAACCGGCCATCCCGACAAGCACCGCGACAAATGCGGCGCTAATACTGGATAAGGCAAAAATAGGGCTGTTCATGAGGTGTGATTTTTTAAAAGCGAGCGCCGCTGATAACAATAAAATGAAGCGACTCAGTCATTCATAAAATGAGGTGACTTTGTCGTGCGTAGCGGCGCTCAGGGTTTAGTTTGTGGGCGGATGTCCGCGCACGCTGGAGACATAATTGGACATGCTTTTTAAAATGGTGTCGCTGACGACGGCGCCTTTATTGGCGAGATGCACCCCTTTTTTATCAATGATCGGTCCGGCAAAAGGATGTAATTTCCCGCTTTGTAAATCACTCAGTTGGCTGTTTACCCGTTGTACGATTTGAGTAGGGACTTTGGGACTCAAGCGCGATACGCTAATGATGCTCTCTGGAGCGCCCCACCAAATTTGATGGGCTTCCCAGCGGTTTTCTGCGTGCGCTTTTATACGGTCGGTGAGGTAAGGCATCCAGTTGATCGAGACTTCTGCTAAGGGAGGATTGGTTTGATTCGCTGGCGCTTGAGCAAGCCATGAAATCGTGGCGACGGGGTGTTTGGCGCTGAGTTCAGCGATTTGTTTTTGCGCAGTCATAGGCAAAATCACATCCACATGTTCGCTTAATAAAGTATTCAAAGCTGTTTTAATAGCAGGCGCGGATTTTCCCCAAGCAACACGAACGCGAATTTGAGTTAACTGCGATTGTGCCCCTAAAGCAAACGCATTGATATTGCGGATATGTTCTGCGCTAGGAGTGTCGGCGATCACACCGATACGAAAACTTTTGCTGGACCCCGCTGCGATCACGCCTGCCAGATAGGCGGCCTCATACGTGCGCGCGCTGTAAGTCGAGACATTGGCCGCGCCGCGATAGGCGTCAGCTTGCTCAAATCGGGTTTGGGGAAATTCTTGGGCGACTTTTAAGGTCGCTTGGCTAAAGATCGGGTCGGTGACAAAAATAATCTGATGACCAGTTTGTGCTAATTCGCGAAATTGTGTTTCCGCCTTTTCAGGCGTGATGTTTTCAAGAATTTTTAGCGAAGCACTTGTGATGGCGTCAGGCACGTAGGCGCGCTGATCGGCCATTGATCCGCGAAAAACGAGTGCAGTTTTTGGTGCCGTGGCGATCTGGGTCTCTGACGGGGTGTCGTTTGTCGCGGCCTTGGTGACACTGGCTTCTGTGGATGCCGGCGGCGCTTCTGTGGGTACTGGCGCGCTTGCGACACTCGCGTTATTTGAATGATTCGGTGAATGATTCGGGCGGCAAGCGGCAAGGCCGATCAGAAGCACGAAAGCTAAGCTAAATCGAAAAAAATAAGGGCGTAAATAATAAGAACGTAAATACATATGGACTCCCACAGGCAAGAGACGAGATAAAGATAAAAGAGGGGGGCTTAGATGTTTCCGCGCCCTAAGTCTTTGGGGCGATCAGGCCATTTGTGTGCCAGGCCAGTGGCGCAAAGAATGACAAACAAAACGATTAGGGGGCCGACTTTAACCCATAGACCCAAGTCAATAGAAAACCAGGGGGTAAAAAATATCGGTACGCCAAGGATCAGCAGGTTTGTGCACAGCACAGCCGGAACGATACGCAAAAAACGCCACCCAGCAACAAAGCTTAATCCCAAAGTCAGCCAGATGGTGGTGTTGCTAGAAATCTCTTGCCAAGATGGTGCGCCGCCCAGAGGGTGAGTTAAGGCCAGATGTGCGCCGCCCAAGCCACACAATAATCCACCGATGATGGTGACGATAAATCGCGTGACTAAAACCTCATGACCCAGAATGTGTGCGGCTTTAGCGGAGTGTCCAATAGCGCGCATGATCAGCCCCATGCGGGTATGTTGAAATACAAAATGCGCCGTCAGAATAAGTAGCAGACTGATGAAAACCATAGGATCTTGCCAAATCGGCGATTCATTGGCAAAGGGCATCGGCGGCAGTGTTTGAGTCAGATAGGGTGCGCTTAATAAGGCACTCAAACCAATGCCCAGTACCCACAGCCCAAATCCGGCCAGATAAGGGTTTACCATCATGACGACGACAAAAAAAGCAAATCCCGCAGAGATGATCGCCGTCAGTAAAGCCGCAGTGGTATAACCCAATAGATAGCTATTGGTGTCAGAAGTGGTGGTAAATGCCGTCAAAGCACCCAGTGTGACGAGGCCCACAACACCAATATTCAAGACGCCCACTTTTTCTTGCATCATCAGGCCCAAGACCACCAAAAATAAAGGCGTGCTGGTGGATAGAAATGCGGCGGCGATATTGATCCAATCGGGATTCATATTAGGAGATGCGTGAGCAAAGTGCCATTGTTAAGTGGAAACACTCGAGGGGTGATTATCGCTGCATTCTGGATTCAAAAAGTAAAGACGCTTTAAGTGTGTTTTGAGTGTGCGGTGTGATGGATGCTTTATGCAAAAGGGTCGGTAGCTTCAAATGGGTCGATGACTGCAAAAGGGTCGATGACTTCGTCTAGCCTTGTTTTTCGTAACCAAGTCAGTTGACGCTTGGCGAGTTGGCGAGTGGCGGCGCAGGCTTGCTCACGAAATGCGGTAAAGGCCGCGAGTCCTTCCGCGCTGATCGGGGGGTGATTTTGTTGGCGTTGTTTGAGATTGTGCAAATACTGCCACGCTTGGCGGTAACCGACAGCACGCATGGCGCCCATGTTGGGGTCAAGATCGCCGTGCGTCATTAATTGGGCGACTTCGTCTAAAAATCCTTCAGCCAGCATCACATCAAAGCGCGCATTGATCCGCGCGTGTAATTGGGCGCGATGATTAGGAATCAAACCTATCGTAAATAAGGGGAAAGGCAGTTTTTGCATGGACGGATCGCTAGAACGAGTTCTTAATTGAGACGGTGTTAGGCCGCTTAATTGCCAGATTTCTAGCGCGCGTTCGATTCGTTGCTGGTCTTGAGGAGCGATGTGTTGCGCGGTTTCAGGGTCTAATTTGGCCAAGCGCGCGTGTAATTGAGGCCAGCCGATTTTTTGCGCTTGGGCGTGCAAGTCAGCGCGAATTTCTGCGTCACGTTCAGGCAAGTCGCTCAAACCTTTAATTAAGGCGTGGTAGTACATCATGGTCCCGCCGACTAAAAGGACGCGGTGACCGCGGGCGTGAATTTGGGCGACAAGATCAATGCAGTCATGGCGAAATTCTGCGGCGCTGTAATGCTGGTGGGGGTCGCGAATATCGATCAAATGATGAGGAATCAACTGACGCTCTTGCGCATTGGGTTTGGCGGTGCCAATATCCATTCCTCGGTAAATCAAGGCCGAGTCTAAGGAGATAATTTCAAAGCACTCATTGCCGTGTATTTGTGCTCGCAATGCGGCAGGCATAATTGTCCCCGTTGCGATTTGTAGGGCATAATTGGTTTTGCCGCAGGCTGTCGGGCCAATAATCGCAATGACGCTGGGTGAATCAGAAGAATGCATTAACTCGATAAAAAACGGATTCGATAAAAATTAGATTGGGCATTATTGGGCATTATTGGGCATTCCAAAATCAATGGATCAAAAGAACCCCTTTGCAGAACAGCTGAACCACGCTTTACCACAAACGCAGTGCACCAAGTGTGGCTTTAAGGGTTGCCGTCCGTACGCACAAGCAATGGCGGACGGTCAGGCCTTACATAATCAGTGCCCGCCTGGCGGTGCAGAAGGCGTGGCGAGATTAGCGCAGATTCTTAAAGTCGCCATTTTGCCCGTCAATCCTAATAATGGCCTAGAACGAGTGCGCAGTGTTGCCGTGATTGATCCCGCGCTATGCATAGGCTGTACTTTATGCATTCAAGCTTGTCCGACCGATGCGATTATTGGCGCGGCCAAACAATTACATTCCGTCGTTCCCGA
Organism: Burkholderiaceae bacterium; assembly: GCA_031538685.1. GTDB lineage: Bacteria > Pseudomonadota > Gammaproteobacteria > Burkholderiales > Burkholderiaceae > JAVKLU01. The sequence continues at coordinate 4,653 of JAVKMA010000012.1, forward strand.
TCATTGTACGGGTTGTGATTTATGCGTTGCGCCTTGCCCTGTCGATTGTATTGCGATGGTACCGGTGAGCGGCGATAAAACTGCTTGGGCAGCGTGGTCGTCGCAACAAGCGGACCATGCGCGCGCGCGTTACGAACGTCGAGAACAGCGCTTGGCGGCAATTGCTCAAGCACACACTGATCGCTTGGCGCAAAAAGCAGCCTTGGCGCGCACCGCTCATTCAGTGCCGAACAATTCAGTACCAAGCAAATCCAGCGATAGTGCCGCGTCGGATTCTAGTGATCAGGCAAAAATTGATGCTGCGCGCAAAAAAGCGATGATTGCGAACGCCTTGGCGCGTGCGACAAAAAATACATCGTGATGGGCGTTTCATGCTTTTTTCTAGATTTTTAAAACAATGAAGGCAGAAAAACGGCGCCATATATTTATGGCCTTAGCCGCAAATAATCCCGCCCCTAAAACAGAACTCGAATACGCCTCGCCATTTGAATTATTAGTGGCAGTGATTTTGTCGGCACAAGCAACCGAC
>JAVKMA010000201.1:0-3184 GCA_031538685.1 Burkholderiaceae bacterium
AGCTTCTCTTTGCCAAGCGACATATTCGTCGTGCTCCATACAGTCGTTGTGATGTGAGTAGCCATTGATAAGACTTGCGTTCGCCCATTTACCACCCCGACCGTCTTTCATTCCGTTGCCTGTAGAGTTTTTCAAGTTGTAAGGAGGAGAAGTGACGACAAGGTCTAAGCACGAGTTTGGCAATTTTTTCATCTCGGTAACAGAGTCGCCACAGATGAACGTATTTCTGATTTTCTCGACAGCCTTTGTCTTGAGCATTGTTTCGACGGGTACGTTTATTTCAAGCCTTAATTGAAAAGATGATCGATGATTTCTGTCGCTTTTTTTTCCTCTTCGACTGTTTTCAATCATAGGCTTTAGTTCATCATAGTTTGATGAATCACGCGTACAAAAAAATAATGTCATTCTTGATTTCGTTCTTGCGTGCGCGATTCAACAACTCTTCGCGGGACTCGTTTTCAGTGAGTTTTTACAGGCCACCAAAACGTGCTGCCACCATGCAGACCAACATCGGGATCGATAACATCGTATTGACCCGCGAGGTCAACATTGCGATGCGTCCGGCTTTGGCTTGTTCTGAGGCTTCAACCGCAACAATGCCCAAAGCTTTTTTCTGATTCGGCCAAATGATGAACCAGACATTGAATGCCATGATTAAGCCTAACCACATTCAATTACCGATAACACGACTCGCGGGATCGGTGAGTAAAAACACGGTGTGCGAATAGCCCATGGCGAACATTAACCACAAGCCGCTTATCACCGTGGCGAGCGCGCCATAACGAAACCAAAATAAGGCCGTTGGGGCAATGACTTTACTGATAGCAGGTTTTTGTTCCGCCGGAATTTTGGGCATCGATGGAATTTGCACAAAATTGAAATACCACAACAAGCCTATCCACATGACGCCGCAGATGACGTGTGCCGAGGTTAATAGCGCTAAATAATAATTGGCAGAATTTTGCCCCAACACGACCATTAAAAGCACGAGCAAAGCCAAGCTTGCTAAAACAGTTTTACCCAAAGATTGAAGAATAAAGCTCATTGATTGACTCCTAAAAAAGGTTGAAAATGAAAAAGTTGTAAATGAACAGGTTGAAAATCGGTCAGCGTTGCACCACTATGATGCAAACGGCAACTGATTCTATGCGAGAGACTCTCGTGCAGGGCGGATATCCGCCTTGTTACTGGGGGTTTGACTGGTTTATCTTTCTTATGGGCACTTCTATCAATTCATTTTTGCGGCGAATTGCTTTGTTGCGCAGTACGCGAAATCCTCACGTACTGCATGTACGCTCCGGTTTCTGTGTGCTGTGCGCCTCGCACTTCATCCGCACATTCTGTATTTATAGAATGTGCCCTTATCTTTATTTGATAGGCATAAGTCACCACCTCTTCGTAGCCCCACTAACACGCTAGCTCGCACAGAAGTGATCAGCGAGATGTGGGTCTACATCAAGAAGCACAGTTTGCAAGACAGTGTGAATCGCCGTACCATCAATGCTGACGACACACTCAAAGCACGCCCGCAAGTGCGATCAAGTCATGAATGTGTAACTCTGGCCAATGCGGCTTGTGTGATTGCCTGCAAAGTGCCTCGCGTCGTGATCACTTCGGGGTCGAGTGTGATTTCGATCAAGGTGCCCTCTGGTCGCGCCAGTGCATCTCGCAAGACGGCCTCAAATTGAGCCGTTTTCTGGATGCGAACACCGACGTAACCATAGGCTTGGGCCAAAGCGACAAAGTCAGGGTTTTTCAACTCAGTGCCTGTCGTGTGCGTGGGGTACTCGCGTTCTTGGTGCATGCGGATCGTGCCGTACATGCCGTTGTTCAAAACCAAAATGATACTTTTGCCACCATGCAGGACAGCGGTTGCAAGCTCTTGACCGTTCATCAAAAAGTCGCCATCCCCCGCGATGGTGAAGGCCACTCGCCCAGTCAATAAATTGGCCGCAATGCCTGCGGGGACGCCGTAACCCATGGCACCAACGGTCGGGGCCAATTGTGTTTTGTGGCCTTTGGCCAGACCATGGTGTTTGAAGAAGCGGTGCATCCAGCTGGCAAAATTTCCCGCCCCATTGGTCACTACTGCGTCCGCAGGCAAATGCTTTTGCAGCGTGGCCACGATCTCGGGCATGTTCACATCGCCGGGAAGACTTTGAGGGTGCAGATTTTTCAAATAGCCCCGATGTGCTTGCCTGCTCCATTCGAGCCAAGGAAGCGCAGACGGTGCGCTCAATGTTTCTAGACTACATGCGGCCGCGTTCATGGTGGCGTGAATCGCCAAGTCGGCCTGGTAAACACGGTTCAACTCTTCAGCACTATTGTGGATGTGCACCAATTTTTGAATTGGTTTGGGCGCTTGCAACAAGGTATAGCCCCCCGTTGTCATTTCTCCCAAACGGGGGCCAATGGCCAAAATCAGATCCGACTCACGCACGCACTGGGCCAGCTCGGGGCCAATACCAATGCCGACATCGCCAGCATATTGAGGGTGGTGATTGTCAAAAGTATCCTGAAAACGGAAGGCATTGGCCACCGGCAATTGCCAATTTTCAGCAAAGCGCTGCAAGGCTTGAGCGGCTGCTGGTGTCCAGCCACCGCCGCCCGCAATCACCAAGGGTTTTCGAGACGCCAGCAGCATGTCGCGCAGCGTGCGCAAGGCCGCCGGATCGCCCCAAGTTTGTACTGGCTCAATTCGGGCCAATGCCTGCGCTTTAACGGGTCTGGTCAACATGTCTTCGGGCAGTACCAGTACGACGGGGCCGGGGCGGCCATTCATGGCTGTGGCAAAAGCCCTGGCCACATATTCAGGTAAGCGCTCCGGATCGTCCACGCGCTCCACTCGCTTGGCCATGCCCTTGGTTGATGGGCCAAAGAAATGGGTGTAGTCCATCTCCTGAAAGGCTTCTCGGTCGCGGGTCTCGCTAGCCACGTCGCCAACAAATAACACCATGGGGGTGGAGTCCTGAAACGCGGTGTGCACACCAATTGACGCATTGGTGGCACCGGGGCCTCGCGTGACAAAACAGATGCCGGGGCGACCGGTGAGCTTGCCCTGAGCCTCGGCCATAAAGGCTGCTCCGCCCTCTTGGCGACAAGTCACAAAAGTGAGCTGCTCTTTGTAGCGGTGAAAGCCGTCCAGCACCGCCAGAAAACTCTCGCCCGGCACGCCGAACGCATG
>JAVKMA010000202.1:0-2665 GCA_031538685.1 Burkholderiaceae bacterium
GAATTTGGCAATGTTGTTGCGCTGGTCACCTGAGTTAATTTTGTTGGGTTGCGGCGCGACACATTCGTTTTTGCCCGCGTCTTTGATGAAAGTCTGTTGGCAAGCCAAGGTTGCGTGCGACGTGATGAGCAATGCCAGCGCCTGCCGCACTTACAACGTGCTCGCCAGTGAAGGGCGTCAAGTTGTTTTAGCGCTGGTTTTTTAAACATTCATTTTTAATTTTTTGATTGACTTTTGTATGGATTATTTTTCGACTCGCGGAAATTCACCCCCTCAAACTTTCACGCAAATCGTTTTGTCTGGTTTGGCCCCTGATGGCGGTTTGTATTTGCCCCAAAGCTATCCTCAAATTGATTCGGCGACTTTGAGTCAATGGCAAAATTTGTCGTATGCCGAATTGGCGTTTGAAATCATGCGTTTGTTCGCGGACGATATTCCTGAAGCGGATTTGCGCACTTTAGTCAATCAAACCTATAGCGCCAAAGTATTTTGCAACGCCCCAACTGATGCGGCGCAGATCACGCCCGTGCGGCATTTAGGACGCGAGGCGCAGTCCGATATTTATTTATTGGAATTGTCCAACGGTCCGACTTTGGCGTTTAAAGATATCGCTTTGCAGTTCTTGGGGCGTTTGTTTGAATATGTTTTAGAGCGCAATCACCAACAGTTAAATATTTTGGGCGCGACTTCGGGTGATACCGGTAGTGCGGCGGAATACGCGGTGCGTGGTAAAAAAAATATTCGTATTTTTATGCTGTCGCCGCATCAAAAAATGAGTCCCTTTCAAGCGGCGCAAATGTTTAGCTTGCAAGATGACAATGTGTTGAATTGGACCGTGCCGGGATTTTTTGACGACTGCCAAAACTTGGTCAAAGCGGTATCCAATGATTTACAGTTTAAAGAGCAATATGCGATTGGTACGGTGAATTCAATTAACTGGGCGCGCGTGTTAGCCCAAGTGGTGTATTACTTTTATGCCTATTTGCGCGTTGCGAAAAAAATCGGAGCACCGGTTTCGTTTGCCGTACCTTCAGGCAACTTTGGCAATATTTGCGCCGGACATATTACACGCATGATGGGTTTGCCGATTGCGCAATTGGTCTTGGCAAGCAATGAAAATAATGTATTGGATGAATTCTTTCGTACTGGGGTGTACCGCGTTCGCGCCCAAGCGCAAGAGACCTCCAGCCCATCGATGGACATTTCCAAAGCGTCTAACTTTGAACGTTTTGTATTTGATTTATTAGGACGTGATGGAGAACGTTTGCGTCATCTGTTTACCAAAATCGATCAACAAGGTGCGTTTGATTTATCCGGCGGCGCAAAAAGCGACGGCACAGAGTTTGCCAAGGTCGCGCAATACGGATTTGTCAGTGGTCATTCCACACATGCTGATCGCATTGCGACAATTAAAGACGCCTATGCCCACTATCAACGTGTGCTCGATCCGCACACGGCGGATGCTTTAAAAGTCGCGCGGAATTATTTGCAAGCGGATGTGCCGATGATTGTTTTAGAAACCGCACAACCGGCAAAATTTAATGCCACCATACGCGAAGCCTTGAACATCGAGGCGCCGCGTCCGGACGCCTTTATCGGGATTGAAAATTTGCCGCAACGTTCAAGCTTACTGAACAACGACATTGCGCAATTAAAAGCCGCGATTCAAAAAGTGGTTAAACCCGAAATGAATACCCTTGCCGTCATTTTGGGCGCGGTTTTGGGTGCGTTATTACGTTGGCGTTTAAGCGTGTGGTTAAACGCAACTGACGCGGTGATGAATTGGGGCACCTTATTGGTCAACGTCAGCGGCAGTGCGTTTGCGGGGGTAGTTTTGGCATGGCACAGCGTATACGTCTTGCCGTCTGTTTTGTGGTTGCTGATCGTGGTCGGATTTTTGGGCGGCTTCACGACTTTTTCAGCGTACTCGATTGAGTTTGTGCAATTGTTGCTAAAAGGATCGTGGCAATGGGCAATTTTGCATGTCTTGATACATGTGCTCTTGTCTTTACTGGCGGTCAGTCTCAGTTATCTGATGATGCTCAAATTACTGTCGTGAACACGCGCTGACATCCGTATTTCACTGAAAGCCTATTTTTTGAAATGATATTTTTATGGCCCACGAATATATTTTGCTGTTGTCTTGCCCTGATCGAAAAGGGATCGTGCACGCGGTATCTGGTTTTTTAGTGGCGCATGACAGCAATATTATTGATTCGGCGCAGTTTGGCGATTCTGATGCGGCGACGTTTTTTATGAGGATACAGTTTTCTAGTGTGGAAAGCTTGATCCAGTTGCAGCAAGGCTTTGAATCAGTCGCGGGTAAATTTTTGATGCAATGGCAAATTTATGCTAAAGAGTCGCGTTCAAAAGTGATTTTGTTGGTGTCAAAAATGGGACACTGTTTAAATGATTTATTGTTTCGCATCAACAGTGGCTTATTGTCCGCGGACATCGCGGCGGTGATTTCTAATCATTCTGACCATCGCGCCTTGGTCGAGCGTTACGGCATTCCGTATTTTTGTTTTCCCTTGGCGTCAGGTAGTTCGTTTCAAGAGAAAGCCGCACAGGAACAAAAAATACGCGAGGTGATTGATCAGCATCAGGCGGACATGGTCATTTTGGCGCGCTATATGCAAATTTTTTCACCACAGTTATGTCATTA
>JAVKMA010000013.1:0-6683 GCA_031538685.1 Burkholderiaceae bacterium
AGCGCACACATGTTGAGTAATTTTAGTGTGTGGCAAGTTGATTCTGCAGGAAATCAGTCGGCAGTTAATACGCGTGAGGTGTTAATTGATACAACTGCGCCCGATGTCGTCACCTTGACACGTGAAGTCGCGGTGAATATCGACAGCATTACCACAAATTCAGGCCGAATTCCAGTCTCAGGAACCGGCGAACCCGATAGTCGGGTGTCTGTCATTATTAAGGGAAATGATAATCCCCAATATTGGTTGACCAAAAATGCGGTTGTCAATTCTTTGGGTAATTGGACGCTTGATTTGCGCTACAACGATGACATTATTGGGCAGCCGCCTGGTTCGCCAGCGGGTACGGTTTATGTGCCCGATAGCGTGGCGACGCCGATGACGATATTACAAACTGATAGCGCTGGTAACGTGAGTTCGCCTTTAGTGAAGAGTTTATTCCGCGATACCATTGCGCCTAATGCCCCCACGCCTGGCACAGATGTGGTCAGTCAGGTGGTGGATGGCAAGACTTTGGATTACTTGTCTGGTGATGTTGTGATCAATAAAGCCAAGGCTGACAGCGGTTTTGTATTTAATTTGAGCGGGGTGGAATCGGCATCCTTAGGCGCTCAATTTAAATGGATTGGGGGGCTTGTATCGCCAGTCAATGCGGTTAAAAATTCGTCAGGGGTTTGGCAAATCTCTTTGGCCCCCAGCGATATTCCATTTTCAGCTGGTACCGTCCAATCGTACCAGTTAGTTCAAACTGACTCGGCCGGTAACGTCACCTCTAGCATAACGGCTCGTTCGGTGCGGATTGACACGGCAGAACCCAATCAACCCATAATGAGTTTTGCTGATTTGTATGCTGACCCAAAAGTGCCAGGTAAATCGTATTTGAATTTGAGTAATCAGGCCGCCGGTGTATTCACCGCCGAAGTCGCTAGTCTGGAAAACCTGAGCGATGGTGCGCATGCGACATTGATTTGGAATGATACTTCTAGCAGTTCGTCCTGGAGCGGACGCAGCGTGATAGTGACGGCTTCAACGCGGAAAAATGCCGAGGGCCATTACTTAGTGGATTTTAATGAGTTAGATTTTCCACCGAATGGCATCTCAACTCGAATCACCGCGGTTCAAACGGATTCGGCAGGAAACGTATCATCAATGGCGATTAGTGATTTGATTCAAGTCGATTTCACTGCCCCGACAAAGCCGTCTTTTGGAGTTTCGGGTAAAAGTGATAGTGGCTTGCTGGCAAATCTGGATACTGAGACTAACGCACAAAAAACCGATTTGTTCATCAATAAAAGTGAACGTGATGCGGGCGTTACGGTAGTGGGTACAGGTGAGGCCGGTGCGACGGTTAATGTGGGTTTCAATGTTGCCGGTCTTTCTACCAAACAAGCAACTGTAGGTACTGACGGTAAATGGCAGGTTGGTTTAGCGGCTTCTGATATTCCTGAAACTAACCCCAACGCTTCAATCACAGTCACACAGACTGACACGGCAGGGAACGTGAATACGGGGGGGGGAAGAACCTTAAGTAACATTGTGATTGATGCGCAGGCCCCAGATTTGACCAGTTACAAATTGGTGGAACAAAATTTAGCGACAGGGGCGCATGGAGATGGGGTGTTGAATCTGGATGAAAAAAATTCCGGAGTCGTGCTCTCAAACAGTGCGATTGTTAACACGGATATTGCCCGTGTCAAAGTGATGTGGGGAAGTTTTACCGAAACCGTTACAACTAACAGTGGCGTATGGTCTGTCACGGTGCCCGGTGCGAACTTGCCAACGACTGACGCGGGGAGCGATGGCGATCATAAGAGCAAAATTACGGTGCACTATTTTGATGCCTCTGGTAACGAGACCTCAAATAGCGCCAAGATGACCTTGCCCACGGGAGACGTTGATTTTGTGAAGCTTGATTACACCGCACCGACCACCTTGACGATTGCGGCTGTGGGGACTAACGATGTTGTGAATTCTGAGGCACGCAACAAAGCCTCAGGCGTGACAGTCTCTGGAACTGGTGAGGCTGGGGCAGATATCAAGTTGACCTGGGGCAATACGATAAAAACGGTACGCGTTGGTAGTGATGGAAATTGGAATCTTGCGTTTAATTCGGCGGACAACGTCGGTGCGGACAGTGCGAGCAGCACCATTACGGCGATTCAAACAGATAGCGCCGGTAATGTAGCTACGGCAACGGTCAATCATACGCTTAATTTAGACACCACGGCACCAACGACGGCTTTGACCATTGCGACGGTGGCCGGTAACGATCGCATTAATAACGCTGAAAAACAAAGCGACATTGTGATTACCGGAACGGCTGAGGCCGGGGCGAGTGTGAATTTGAACTGGGCTGGTTTAGCGGGAGTTGCCGCAACAGGTAGCGCGACGGCCAATGCATCGGGGGCTTGGAGTATTACGATTCCAAAGGAGAGTATTCCCGCTGATGGCGCGACCGAAGTGGTGGTCACACAGACCGATAGCGCAGGTAACGTGGGCAGTGCAAGTACGACCCATGCCGTGTCTATCGATACGGCCTTACCGAACGCCCCCACAGTTTTTGTGGTGGCTGAGAATGACATTGTCAACACGGCTAAAAAATCAGCAGCTCAAGTAGGTGGTACTACGGGGGTGTTGGTGAGTGGTGTTTCTGAAGCCAATGCAACTGGTTTTGTGACTTGGGGTAACGTATCACATGCTTACACCGCCAGCGCCAGCGGTAACTGGTCCAGTGTCTTTACAACTAGCGAAGTGCCTGTGGATGGTTCTAGCACAATCGTGGCCAATCAAACCGATACCGCAGGCAACGTATCACAAACTTATAGCACTTCACGAAGCGTTGTGGTTGATACGACGGCACCGACGGCGGCAAGTTTGACTATCAATGCCGTGGCGACTGACAATATTATTAATAGCGTTGAAAAAGCGGCTGATGTCAACCTATCTGGTAACGCAGAAAATGGTGCGACAGTCAATATCGTGTGGGGTTCGATTACCAAAGCGGCGGTCGTGCGTTCTTTTGGTGGTAATGGTTCTTGGAGCGTAGCCTTTGCGCCTTCGGATATGCCAACGGGCGATAGCGCATCCTCGACTATTACTGTGACGCAAACGGATTCGGCAGGTAATGTCAGCGCAACGCCCTTAACGCGATCGGTTGCGATAGATACGGTCGTTCCAAATCCCACAGTGAATAATGTGACCGCTAATACGCTGGGCAATAACTTGGTTAACAGCACTCAAAAAACCAATGGTGTCAGCTTCTCAGGGACGGGCGAAAATAACGATACGGTGAATGTTTTATGGGGGACTCAAACCATTAGCACCACTGTCTCAGGTGGGACTTGGAGCGTCAGTTTTCCGGCCAACCAAGTTCCAGCCGATGGCACAGTCGTGGCCACCGTGACGCAAACCGATTCTGCCGGTAACGTATCGACCAGTGCCACTAAATCGATTTTGATTGATACCGCTGTTGCGGCTCCCGTCGTGAGTACCGCCACCGGTGCAATTAGCGCGGCCTCAGGTGCTGATAGTGTGATTGGTACCATTGCGAAAAGTGCTGATATTTATATCAACAGTTACGAGAAAACCAATGGCTTTACCATGAGCGGTACGGCTGAACAAGGCAGTTCCTCGGCTTTCTCAAAAATCAATTTAGTGTGGGCTGGGAATACTAAAACCGTGACGGCAGACGCCAGTGGTAACTGGAGCGCACAATTTAGCGTATCGGATATGGCCACCTTCTCGACCGAAGGTGGAACCTATACCGTTTCAGTGACACAAACTGACACCGTGGGTAACGTGTCCGGTGTGACGCAGCAACAATTAATTCTAGATACGCAATTAAATTCGCCAACCCCAGGAACCTCACCCGGTGGTACGATTAACGCGGTTCAGCAAGGCAGCGGGATTGTGGTCGATGCCGCCGCGCAAAGTGATACCGTCGATATGGTGTTTACCTGGAACAGTAAAACCTATCACGCAACTAATACGGCAGGTTCGACCAAGTGGAGCGCAACGATTCCAAGCATTGATATTCCTACCGGTGCTAACACGGCTTTGGTTTTGAGTGTTTATGCGGTGGATTCAGCCGGTAATCGTTCAGCGGTTAACACCCAAAACGTCGTTGTCGATACGGTGGGCCCTTCGACCAGTCCAGATTCTGGCTTGACGATTGCAGAAGATTTTGTGGTGGGGAGTAGTGAGCGTTTGGGTGGTTTTGATTTGGGCGGAGTCGTTGATCCCAATAGCAATATTCGTGTGGTTCTGGATGACAACGCGGGGCACTTTGTCACCGTGACTGCAACTTCGAACGCATCGGGTGTCTGGGCTGCGCATGTCGGAAATTTACCATCCACCAGCTTCGCAGATAACAATACCGCTTACGCATCGATCACGCAATTAGATGCCGCTGGTAATTCATCAACCTTTGTGCGCACTTTTAAAACCCAAAGCGTCGCGGTGACTCTCACCAATACGGCTTTGGCCTTGGATACGCCAAACACGGGCGTTTATGGCACTTACACGGTCGGCGATAAGATCAACTTTACCTTTAGTGAAGGGGTTAGCGTTGCGAATTTAAATCGTCCAGGCGCCGTATCACTGGGTAGCGGTAAAACTTTCGGGACCGGATCGACGTTTTCTGGAGTTGGTAACCCAGATACCATTTTTATGTCTGGGGTGAGCGACAAATTTGTGGGTCAGTATTCCTTATTAACGAATACCGCTCCTGCTGGAGCTGTGGTTGGCGCAGCAACACTTAACGCCTTTAAACAAAGTCTGTTCAACAATGCGGACAATACTTTGTCTCAGCAATTTGACATGCTAACGGGAACTAACAGCGTTGATTTGACCAAGCCAATTTATAAAAACGGCAATAAATATATTTTTGCGCTAGTCGGTGGTGGTTATGTGCTGGCTGACTTTAGTACGCCTGCCAATGCGACGTCTGAATGGTATTACTCGTCCGACGCCAAGGGAACTTTTGCCGGTGGTGCTGACCCCTCAGCTACTACCATTGCAGGGTGGTTTAAAGCCAGTAGCGCGTCGACTAATCAAGTCGGGGGCACTTCATCTTTGGTCAGCAACGCCGCCGGTTCGGGTTACTACAACACTGTTCAACTAACCTTAGGGGCGGGGACCAATTTAGTCGAAAACGATCCGATTACTTTTGCGCAATCAAGCGGCAGTAGCGGCGCGGGGGTCTTTAGCGGCGGCGGTAACACCTTATCGACCTCAACTAACGTGCCAACTCCAAAAGTCAATTTTGTGACGCCATTACCCACTGACCCGATCGTGGCCGAAGACAGCATTAGTGGCGATGGTGTGAAAAATAATTCAGTCGTTTTGAGTTTCAACTTAGCAACCAAAGGTTTTGCCGTAGCTGATCTGACGGTAAACAATTCACATAATCTCGGCGTTGGCGCGACGCTGGTCGGTGTTCCAGGAACCGAATCACCGATTGGATCGGGTTACTTTAGGCAATGGCGTGTGACCTATGGAACGGGCTTTACGGTGACCACGAGTGACACCATTACGATTGCAGCAGATAAATTGTTGATCAATTCAGGGTCAGGTGTGGCTAATCCGACCGGTAGCAATGCCGTATTCACTATGCCAGACATCGTCGCGCCAGGAGTGGCAGCGACGACACCCTTAACAACCCTAGATTTGGACTTTAATGGCGCTAAAGACAATGGCGTTGTGATCCGCTTTAACGAGTCTATCAAGCTAGGCAGTTTATTAAGCTACAACGCCGCCACGGGTGCTTATCAGTTCTCAAGTACTGCGGCAGTGGCGATCACTGGTGGCCGTAATCTAGGGACGAATTACAAAGTGATTGCTATTGGTGCAGATGGTAAAGATTTAAGCCCTGATTTATCATTATCCAGTTCTAGCACCTTTGTCGCCAAAGACTTTAGGATTGAATTTGGCGCAGATAAAACGATTACCGCCAATGGTTCAAGCAATGACACGATTACGATTGCGAAAGCGGGTGTTGTTGACGCCAATGGTAATACCGCGGCCAGTCCAACCGTATTTACGATGACGGATATCGTCGCGCCAAATAAATTGACGCCGCCTTTGAGTATTTCCGGTGATAACGTGGTCAGTAATTCAGAAAAAACTGCGGGGGTGAGTATTGGATTTACTGGCGGAGTGATTGGTGAAAAGGTACATTACTACATCAATGGGGTTGAATTGCTGAGTAAAGCGACAACCTTGACGGCAGTTAACCCAAGCCTTTCCTTATCGGCGGCGGATTGGGGCGCTGATGGTGTTAAAACGGTCACCACAAGGCTTGAAGATAGCGCGGGAAACTTTTCTGATTTTTCGGGCCCCAAATCGGTTTTGGTTGACACCCAGGTTCAAGGGATTAAAAGTGTATCAGTCACCAATCACCCTAGTGCGAGTACGACAAGCTTTGCTCAGAATGATGTGATTCAGTTGACCTTTGATGAACCGGTAAATTTGTCGACCGCCAGTTTGGGTGCTCAATTTGGAACTGGTGCGACTGTCGCTAGCCAAGGTTCGTATACCGTCAATTCGCTTAGCGTATCAAATGTCTGGAATGTGACGGTTGGCAGTTCGCCAACGATCACCCCCGGCGGCACGATCAGTCTGGTTTCGGGAACCGTGCAAGATGCGTCTGGAAATACGAGTACGGCTGCGATTACCAAGCCGCT
>JAVKMA010000203.1:0-4613 GCA_031538685.1 Burkholderiaceae bacterium
GCAATTGCCGTAATGAAATTAATGCCATCAAAGTTCTCCAAAGTTAAAAAATCTTTATGTCACGTCATTCAAGGAAAAATCGACGGTACGTGCTGAGTTCAACTCAGTTCATCGCCCGCGATCAATGCAAACCATTATTTTTTGAATGCGTTCTAAATTCCTGTCGCGTTCAAGGCTTGAATGTCAACTTGGTGATGCGAACATCACTCATTATTTTTTAACCCTCAAGGCTGCCGCTTCAAGTGCGGCGATCGCGGATAAAGTTTTACCTTCTAAAAACTCTAAAAAGGCGCCACCCGCAGTTGAAATGTAATTCACTTTATCGCTGATGCCAAACTGATTGATCGCCGCGACCGTATCACCACCGCCAGCGATAGAAAAACCTGGCGATTGCGCGATCGCCGCCGCCAAGCGTTTGGTGCCATTGGCAAAGGCGTCAAATTCAAATACCCCCAGCGGACCATTCCATACGATGGTTTTGGCGTTTTGAATAATCAAATCTAACTCGGCACTGCTATTGGGGCCGATGTCTAAAATCAAATCGTCATCCTGCACTTGATCCAAAGGAATTGTTCGCGCAGGCGCGTTAGCCGCAAAATTCTTCGCGGTGACAACATCAGTGGGTAAAGGAATTTTTGCCCCACGCGCGGCCATGATTTGCATCACTTCGCGCGCTTCGTTTAATAAATCTTTTTCCGCCAAACTTTTACCGATAGCGTGTCCACTGGCTAATAAAAAGGTATTGGCAATTCCACCGCCAACGATCAATTGATCCACTTTTTCAGCCAAGCTTTTTAAAATCGTCAATTTAGTCGACACTTTGCTGCCCGCCACAATCGCCACCAGAGGATGCGCAGGTATTTTCAAGGCGCGCGTTAAGGCGTCGATTTCGGATAACACTAAAGGCCCCGCGCATGCCATAGGTGCAAACCGTGCAATTCCTTCAGTGGTCGCTTCGGCGCGATGCGCGGTGCCAAAAGCATCGTTCACATAAATGTCACACAAAGACGCCATTTTTTGCGCCAAGGCCGTGTCATTCTTTTTCTCGCCTTTGTTGCAACGACAATTTTCAAGTACCACCACTTCTCGCGAATCAAGGTTAAAAGGTTGACTAATCCAATCGCTAATCAAACGAACGGGTTGCCCCAATAATTGCGCCAAGACTTTCACCACCGGTGCCAAGCTGTCTTGCGCCGTCACTTCGCCTTCCGTTGGGCGCCCCAAATGCGAGGTCACCATCACGCTGGCGCCTGCTGCCAGAGCCATTTGAATCGCCGGCAAAGACGCACGAATTCGTGTGTCATCGGACACCTGACCGTCTTCGGTCAAGGGAACATTCAAATCAGAACGAATAAATACGCGCTGTCCAGACAAATCTTGTTGTGCTAAAGCGGCGAAAGAATGAAGCGAAGTCATGATGAGATTCTGTAAAGATATGCATTAAAACCTTACTGAAGCAATTGCTGAGGCAATTACCGAGCTATTTATAAAAGCCCATTTTCTGCATCACAAAAAATGGGCTTTAATTACACATATCGCACGCATGACACGCATCGCAAGCATAACGCGACAAGTCTGATACCACTCACTTTGTACTGCATTTGTTTTGTGCTGCGTTTATCAAAAATTACTTTGCACTCATCAATGTCACAGTGGTGTCCAACATGCGGTTAGAAAAACCCCATTCGTTGTCATACCACGACGAGACTTTGATTAAGCGACCGGACACTTTGGTCAAAGTCGAATCAAAAATTGATGAGTGCGAATTGTGATTAAAGTCAACGCTGACCAAAGGCCCATCGTTATACGCCAAAACACCTTTCAAGGCGCCATTGGCGGCGTCTTTCATGATTTGATTGACCTCATCTATGCTGCTGTCACGATTGGCGATAAAACTTAAATCAACCATCGACACATTGATAGTCGGAACTCGCACCGCGTAACCATCCAATTTGCCATCCAATTCCGGCAAGACTAGACCGACTGCCGCTGCGGCGCCGGTTTTAGTCGGAATCATGCTCATCGTGGCCGAACGGGCGCGGCGTAAATCTTCGTGATACACATCAGTCAAAACCTGATCATTGGTGTAGCTGTGAATGGTGGTCATCAAACCTGTGACCAAGCCAATTTTGGCGTGCAAAGGTTGCACCAAAGGTGCCAAACAATTAGTTGTGCACGAGGCGTTAGAGATCACCGTATCGGTGGATTTCAATACCTGATGATTGACACCGTACACCACGGTGGCGTCAACGTCTTTGCCACCAGGCGCAGAAATAATCACTTTTTTAGCGCCTGCTTGTAAATGCAAACCGGCTTTTTCTTTAGTCGAAAACAAGCCCGTACATTCCATCACCACGTCAATGCCTAATTCTTTCCAAGGCAATTCCGCCGGATTACGCAGGGCCAAAACACGGATTTTGTCGCCATTCACAATAATGTAATCGCCATCAACCTGCACCGTGCCCTTGAATGGGCCATGCGCCGTGTCGTAACGCGTTAAATGCGCGTTAGTTTCTGCTTTACCCAAATCGTTGATCGCGACGATTTGAATATTATGTTTTTTCCCGTTCTCATAAAAAGCACGCAAGACATTTCGGCCAATACGGCCATAGCCGTTAATTGCTACTTTGATCGACATTTTATTTTCCCCTGTAAATTAAAAAACGTTTTGAAAACCTCATTCTGTTGGCAGCGCACGCATAAAACGACGTGAAGTCTGATTATCCGGCAAAAACGGCAACTTACCTAAACCCCAAAAATGACGAGATACCATTTAGGGCACTTCTATCAATACAGAATGTGCGGATGAAGTGCGAGGCGCACAGCACACAGAAACCGGAGCGTACATAAGTACATACAGTACGTGAGGATTTCGCGTACTACGCAACAAAGCAATTCGCCGCAAAAATGAATTGTTAGAAGTGTCCTTAAGAAAGTATTTCTTGTTAGGCATATTCTTTAACCATCTCATCCCATCACATTCAAAGTTTTACGCCAATGATAACATCTCGCTCACCGTGTGCACCACATCCTGGGTCGTCAGTTTGAAATACGCAAACAAATCTTTTGCTGGTGCGGATTCGCCAAAGGTCGTAATTCCCATCACGCGTCCCATGCGCGTATCACAGCCCACATATTTGTGCCAAAAATCTGGCTGCGCGGCTTCAATCGCGACACGTGGCACGCGGCCCAATACCTGGCTGCGATAGGCCTCATCCTGACGATCGAACACGCTGGTACATGGCATCGACACGACGCGCACAGCAATTCCCGTCTGTTGCAATTGATCGGCGGCGTTAATCGCTAAAGAGACCTCCGAACCAGTCGCAATCAAAGTGATTTTTGCATCCACGACTTCGCGCAGCACATAGCCGCCACGAGCAATATCGGCGCCACGCCCGATTGATAACTGCGGCAAGTTTTGGCGCGTAAAAATTAATGCTGAAGGCCCATCCAAGCGTCGTACCGATTCCACCCACGACACCGCGGTTTCAGTTTGATCCGCTGGGCGCCACACATCCACAAATGGAATCAAACGCAATGATGGGACGTGTTCAATCGATTGATGTGTCGGACCATCTTCACCCAAACCAATGGAATCGTGAGTAAACACATGAATCACGCGTTGTTTCATCAGCGCCGCCATGCGAATCGCATTGCGCGAATAATCCGAAAACGTTAAAAACGTTCCACCATAAGGCAAATAGCCGCCATGCAAAGCGATTCCGTTCATGATCGCGGCCATACCAAACTCGCGCACCCCATAACTCAAATGATTGCCCCAAGATTGACCACGCAACAAAGTACAAGCTTTAAAGTTAGTTAAATTCGACCCGGTTAAATCTGCTGAACCGCCAAAAAATTCTGGTAACACTGGCGCTAAAGCATCTAATACATTTTGCGAGGCTTTGCGCGTGGCAATTTCGTTTTTTGTGTCGGCAAACGAGGCGATCACCGCATTAAATTTCACCGCAAATTGTTCGGGCAATTGTTGCGCCATGCGACGTTTTAACTCTGCTGCGCGTTGCGGATATTGGGCACTGTAGGCGTCAAAAGTCTTTTGCCATTGGGCCTCAGCTGCCATACCACGATTTTTGCTATTCCACGCCAACATCACATCACTGGGCAGCTCAAACGGTGCATGTGACCAACCCAGAGCTTGGCGAGTGGCATCAATTTCACTCGCACCCAAAGGGCTGCCGTGCACATCGTGGCCACCGGCTTTATTAGGCGCACCTCGACCAATCACCGTTTTGCAACAAATTAAAGTAGGCCGTCCGCCCGCAGAATATGCTTGCGCTTTGGCTAAAAGCAAAGCTTGATCAATCGCGTCCATATCGTGTCCATCAACGTCGGCAATCACATTCCAACCGTAGGCGCGAAAACGTGCGGGGGTATCGTCCGCAAACCAGTGTTTGACATCGCCATCAATCGAAATTCCGTTGTCGTCGTATAACCAAATCAGTTTAGACAAACCTAAAATTCCCGCCAAAGACGCGACTTCGTGGCTAATCCCCTCCATCAAACAACCATCGCCCATAAACGCGTAGGTGAAATGATCAACCACTTTGAGATCGTCTTGATTAAACTCTTGCGCCAATAAACGTTCCGCC
>JAVKMA010000204.1:0-9044 GCA_031538685.1 Burkholderiaceae bacterium
GGCCGCTGAATTTGAAGCACAAAATGACGACTACAGTTCGATCATGTTGAAAACACTGGCCGATCGTTTGGCCGAAGCCACTGCCGAATATTTGCATCAACAACTCCGTCGCGAGTTTTGGGCCTATGCGCCAGACGAAAATTTGGATGGTCTTGACATGATTGCCGAAAAATACCAAGGTATCCGTCCCGCACCTGGTTATCCTGCCTGTCCCGAACACACCATTAAAAAAGCAATGTTCGATTTTTTACGCGCCAGTGAAATCGGTTTAGGAATTACCGACAGCTTTGCGACGCATCCAGGCTCGTCGGTGATGGGGTTTTATTTGGCGCATCCCGAGGCGCGCTATTTTTCGGTTGGCAAAATTCAATCTGATCAAGTTAGTAATCACGCACAACGTCGCGACGTTTCCCTAGAGCTGATCGAGCGTTATATGGCGACGATCATTAGCTAAGACCTGAGTTTTAGCTAATCGTCATCTTGAAATCTAATTTCCTTTACTCGCCATGTATGCTGCGCTAGATGTTGGTGGCACCAAAATTGAAGCCGGTCTCTTTGACGATCAGTTAAACACTATCGTCAAACAACGTTGCGCAACACCAACGCAGTCTTATCCCGCCCTGATCGATGCGCTAGTCCAACAAGCCACATGGTTACGCGCGCAAGCGCAACAACTGGATCTGCCGATTGGAATTGGTATCCCTGGCGTCATCGATCCCAAAAGCGGCATCGCCATCAGCGCCAACTTACCGGCCAGTGGTCACACGCTCGCAGCTGATGTAGTCCAAGCTATTGATCAGAGAGGTCAGAACAGTCAGAAGGATCAAGTCGGACGCATCACCATCGCCGTCGATCGACAATGCTTTGCACTGTCCGAAGCGCACAGCGGCGCAGGGCGCGCATATTCACGGGTAGTGGGATTGATCATTGGTACGGGTGTGGGTGCAGGTTTGTGTCAAAATGGCCGCATCGTCACCACTTACAGTGGTATTGCCGGTGAGGTCGGTCACCTAAGCCTACCCGCTGATTTAGTCGATCCTTATCAATTGCCTTTGTGGCGCTGCGGTTGCGGACGACATGCGTGTTTTGAAACACTGTTATCAGGCCCGGGATTAGAAGGTTTGATCACACATTTTTCTGGACGCACTTTAAACATCCCACAATTCATTGCGGCAAAAGATGCCAATGACCCACACATGTGCGCTGTGTTTGAAATGTGGCTCAGTGTTTTAGGCGAATTGTTGATGCACATACAATTGACTATAGACCCCGACTGCATCGTGATCGGCGGCGGACTCTCAAACATTCCTGATCTGGCAAACTTAGCGCGCACCGCTTTAGTCAAACGACAATTTGCCCACATGTCATTACCCCATATCAGCATCGCGCAACACGGTGACAGTAGTGGGATACGCGGTGCAGCGCTGCTGTCACGCGACCCGACTGACGCCCTAATTTCTACCGCTTAATATGAATCTTCTCCGGCCTTTTTCTGATTTAGAACACGCTCAAGTGAGTGACTTTTGGTTAGTACCAAACACCTGTTTTGATGGCGTCAATTTACAAACAGACCTCGCCTTGCACTTACGCGCGTGCGCGCAGACACCCAATACAGCAAGTCGTCACTCATCAAGAATCTATCACTTAATTGAGATTTGCTCCGTCAAAGAATTGTTTAATGAATTCGATGCGCGCGGCAAAACCCAATCCAATTCACCCGCCCTCTTTCGCTGGGATGGTTGCATCAGTGTCGGGATGTTTGATATACAAATCAACGGTGGTGGCGGCGCACTCTTTAATAACGCGCCTTCACTGGCCAGCTTGCGCACCATTTCGCGCGCGCATCGTGCATCAGGAACTACCGCCTTTTTACCAACCGTGATTACCGATAGCGATGAAGTCATGTTTGCGGCGACGGATGCCGTGATTGAATCTTATACTCAATCAAATACGTTTGGCGTGTCAGGAATTTTAGGCATCCACTTTGAAGGTCCGCACATCAATCAACAAAAACGCGGTACACACGAGCTGCACCACATCCGTCAATACAAGACTTCTGCAAGTGACGACGCGAAGCAAAATTCCATCGAAACCTTAACGCAAAAGCTACGCCAGCATGATATTCCAGTCCTAATCACGCTTGCGCCCGAATGCGTCGCCACTGGAAATATTGCACGTTTGGTCAATATGGGCGCGGTAGTTTCGATTGGACACACCAGTGCCAGCGCGGCACAAACACAAGCGGCGCTTGATGAAGGGGCGCAATGTTTTACCCATTTATTTAATGCCATGCCCACAATGACTTCTCGTGACCCTGGCGTCGTGGGTGTCGCGCTGACCAGTCAGGCGTGGTGTTCGATGATTGCCGATGGACATCACGTCAGTGACGCAGTGCTACAAATCGCAATCCGATCACGTCCGATTGATGATCGCATGATTTTGGTGTCTGACGCGATGGCAAGCTGGAATGGGCCAGATGCTTTTGAGCTATACGGTCGCACCATACAACTTCAGGACGGCAAATTGATTAATTCTGAAGGCGCCTTAGCAGGCGCGCATATTGATTTGGCGCAGTCCCTTCGACGCGCCATCACGATACTCAAAATCGCACCCGAACAAGCTTTACGCATGGTGACTCACAATCCTGTTCAGTTAATGAAATTGAGCGCGCAATGCCGCCTCAAACTAGGCGCAATCAACGATTTAGTGTTCTGGGATTCTGATTGGAAAGTACGACAAGTCTGGGCAAAAGACCCCATGCAATGAGATAAATGTTTTACAATCAAGTGAAGTTCTCTCCCAAAACATTTGTATTTGCTTTTCGTGGAGTGATCGGCGTTGTACCAAATAAATTTTAATAAAACAGGAGACCATCATGATTCAAAAAACACTCTGCATATTGGCTTTAACAATGTCTGTGGGAGCAATTTTCTCTACAAACGCTTTGGCTCAAGATACCTGCTCCAATCGCGGACAACTCGATACGATTTATTGTGATGCAAACAATGACATGGTCGCAGATGTTCCGAGCGATCCTGCGAAGCAGCGCGATCCTTCAACGCTGGTATTTGCTTGGTCGCCGACAGAAAACCCTGCGGTTTATAAGTCAATCTATGAGCCCATCATGGCCAATTTGCAAACTTGTACGGGTAAAAAAATTGCATTTTTCAATGTCCAATCCAACTCGGCACAAATTGAAGCGCAGCGTGCAGGTCGTATGCATGTGGGGTTGTACGCCACAGGTGCTATTGGTTTTGCGGTGAATATGGCCGGTGGCGTTCCCTTTGTTGGTATGGGCAATAGCAAAGGTATCGGCGGTTACCAGGTCTATGCCATTGTTAAAGCCGACAGTCCATTCAAAAAATTGTCAGACTTGAAAGGCAAGAAAGTGGCCCATGTATCGCCCACTTCAAACTCCGGAAACTTGGCTCCCCGCGTCTTTTTCGCCGAGCAAGGTCTGACCCCTGATACCGATTACAAACCGCTGATGTCCGGCGGACATGACAAGTCCATCATGGGTGTGAGCTTGGGTGACTACGACGCTGCGGCAGTGGCATCTGATATTTTTGAACGAATGACCGAACGCGGACAAGTCAAATTGGAAGACTTCCGCATCATTTGGAAAAGCCAAGTATTCCCCACAACGGGCTTTGTGATGTCTCACGATCTGAAACCAGAATTGCAAAAGAAAATCACGGACTGCATGGTGTCGTACAAATTTACCGATGAATTGAAGAACGAATACAACGGTATGGATCGGTTCGTACCCATTACTTATAAAGAAACTTGGAAGTCCATCCGTGAAGTCGCCGAACGGTCTGGTACGCCTTATAACCGTGCCGCTTTTGAAGCGCAGCAAAAACGCGATGCCGAAGCCGCAGCTAAGCGTTCCGCTGCGGCCGCCACTCCTGCTGCTGCCCCTACACCCGCAAAACCGTAACTCATAAAAATCATGTCTCAAGGACAAACTCTCGTCATCAAAGGATTGAGCAAGGAATATGTTGCAGGTAAACCCATTCTCAAATCGATTAACTTAAGCATTGAGGGAAATGGCATCACCGCCATCATCGGACCTTCAGGCACGGGTAAATCGACTTTGGTGAGGTGCATCAATCGCTTGGTAGACCCAACTCAAGGGAAGATTCTTTTCCAGGGGCAAGACCTTGCTCAGTTGAGCGGGCTGCCCCTTCGCCATGCGCGGCGCAAGATCGGCATGGTGCATCAGGAATACAACTTGGTCGAGCGTTTATCGGTGATGGAAAATGTTCTTTCAGGGCGATTGGGTTATATGTCTGCATGGAAAGCTTGGCTGCGCCAATATGCCAAAAGCGATATTCAAAAGGCTTTTGAATTATTGGACGCGGTCGGGTTGGGGGATTTTGCCAATCGGCGGGCAGATCAGTTATCAGGAGGGCAGCGTCAGCGTGTCGGCATTGCCCGCGCTTTGATGCAAGAACCGGATTTAATTTTGGCGGACGAACCCACCTCCTCACTTGACCCCAAAACCTCGGTAGAGATCATGGAAATTATGGTGAATTTAGCCAGTGCGCGGGAAATTCCTGTGATCATCAATATCCACAATGTGGAATTGGCAAAGCGCTTTGCTACCCGAATCGTTGGTATGGCAAAAGGCGAGGTGGTGTTTGACGGCTTGCCTGAAGCTCTTCAAAATCACCATTTAGCTGAAATTTATGGTGGGGAGAACTGGATGGATACCGCATGACGCTTCAAGTGTTCGCTGGCTAAGGAGTCTTTTTATGGGCAATACTGTTTCCGTTTCTTTATCGGCAGAGCGTAAAGCCTTTTTGCCAAACTGGGCCAGGCGCATGGTTTTTGTCGCGTTTGCACTGTATGTGCTGTATGCCATATCCACCTTGGGATTGACTTGGGAGCGGTTTTTTCGCGGACTTGAACAAGGGGCTAAATTTTTACATCGGCTTTGGCCGCCTAATTTCGCCCCAGACTTACTTGTTTTGATGGCTGAGGGTTTGCTTGAGTCAATGCAAATTGCCGTCCTTGCCACATTCGTGGGCATTCTCCTATCCCTTCCTGTTGGTCTTATGGCTGCGCGTAATTTGGTACCTGGCTGGCTATCATGGTTGGGGCGTGGCGTCATTGCAATCACTCGCTCGTTTCATCCCATGATTGTGGCGATTTTATTTGTCAAAGCGGTAGGTTTTGGCGCGCTTGCGGGTATTTTGGCACTTATCGTCTCTTCAATTGGATTTATTGCTAAGTTGTTGGCAGAGGCTATTGAAGAAATGAATATGAAGCAAGTTGAAGCCATTCGTGCTACGGGCGCATCTTGGATGAATGTACTCATCACAGGGGTGATTCCTCAAGTAATGGCGCGCTTTGTGGGCTTCTCCGCCTATCAATTGGATTCCAATTTACGCAATTCCACGATGGTCGGTATTGTGGGCGGCGGCGGTATTGGCGCCACGCTATTTACGGC
The DNA here is from genome assembly GCA_031538685.1 of Burkholderiaceae bacterium. Taxonomy (GTDB): domain Bacteria; phylum Pseudomonadota; class Gammaproteobacteria; order Burkholderiales; family Burkholderiaceae; genus JAVKLU01. The sequence goes on from JAVKMA010000204.1 coordinate 5,456, forward strand.
GTATCAGCGCTTTGATTACAGTTTTGTGATGACCATTTTGCTGGCGATTATTGCCATTATCATGGTTTCTGAGGTCTTTTCAGCTTGGCTGAGAAAGGTGTTCCAGTGAATATCCCCCATCCCTTGCCCCTTGTTGGCGAACGCATTTGGCAACGCTTCACACCAGCCCAACGCTTGGGGCGATTTGCGTTTTATCTTTTGGCGGTGCTTGCCATTGTTTGGTCAGCTCGCTGGGTGGAAATCATTCCGGAGTTTCTTTACGATGCGCCCGAGCAAACTTGGGATTTGTTTCAACGCATGTGGCCCATGGACTGGGCTTACTATGCCCAAGGCGTCCATGGCGCGCTGATTGAAACTTTTCACATTGCTACTTTAGGAACTCTTCTGGCTTTGATACTGGGCTTTCCTGTGGCTTTAATGGCAGCGAAAAACATCACCCACTCGAAAACCCTTAATTGGCTTGCGCAATTTATTTTGGTGGCTTCGCGCTCGGTAAATTCCCTGATCTGGGCTTTGCTTTTTGTCGCAATCTTTGGTCCTGGTGCAATGGCGGGCGTATTGGCCATTGGTTTTCGCTCCATTGGTTTTGTGGGCAAACTATTGGCAGAAGCTTTTGAGGAATGTCGGCACGGGCCCATTGAAGCCCTTTTATCAACAGGCGCACAGCCTGCATCGATCTTGAGCAAAGGCTACTGGCCACAAGTGGAGCCCAGCTTTTGGTCGGTGGCCCTTTTTCGCTGGGACATCAATATTCGTGAAAGCGCTGTTTTGGGTTTGGTTGGCGGCGGTGGTATCGGTGTGGCCTTAGACAGTGCGCTGAACAACCTTTACTGGGATCAGGTGGGTTTGATTTTGTTCGTCATTTTTTTAGTGGTGATTCTGACTGAATTTGTAAGCGTCTATATCCGAAATAAGATCATTTAAGTAGGGTATAGCATTGTTGTAGCAAACAGGTTTCTCAAACAGGTTTCTCAAAAAAGTCTCTCAAACAAGCCTCTATCAGGAATGGGCATTACGCGCAAAAACCCATTGATCCTCGCTTGAGCGCCGGCGTTGAAATTGATAGCCGTCCAGCGCAAAATTTTGTAAATCAGTCACCTTCGTAATGTGATTCTGCGCCGCATACCGCATCATCAAGCCGCGCGCACGTTTGGCAAAAAATGAAATGACTTTTGATTGACCATTTTTGATTTCTTCAAAAACACAGTGCACCACCCGTGTTTTTAATAATTTAACAGGTATCACACCAAAGTACTCGACTGAGGCCAAATTCACAATCACCGTGGGTTGAATTGTTTGTATCTGCGCCAATACACTGTCGTGCCAATAAGCATATAAATTTTTACCCACTGGGTTGATCAGCGCCGTTCCCATTTCTAAACGGTGCGGCAAAATCAAATCCAAGGGTCGCAAGACGCCGTACAGTCCGGACAAAATCAACAACTGGTTTTGTAAATAATTCACTGCGTCACTAGACAAAGTCAAGGCCGATAAAGCATCATACACATCGCCATTAAACGCCAGTAACGCCGGTTTTCCCAAACTGACATGATGATCGATTTTCCAATCGGCATAGCGCGCAACATTTAACACCGACAATTTATCACTCAGTGTCATTAAACTCCCCAACTGTTTGGGTGTCAATTGACGCAAGCGCTCGATCAAAACTTCTGATCGCGCTAAATAGGCCGGTATCGTCGGCGTGAGAGCCAATTTCTGTAGCGAAAAATCTAAGGATTTCGCTGGTGACAAGACAAATAACATAAAAAAATTAGTAATTTATACCGTCGGTAATTGCGCTAACGAACGGTATTCTCCCCGCAAATAGGCTTTAATTAAATCGACTTGAGCACTCGCCATCAAAGCGGGGGCGTGACCGGCCTGAGTGAATTCAACTAACTGCGCGCGCGGCCCACGGTGCGCCATTTCGCGCCACACCGATGGCGGTAACAAGCTGGAATGTTCGCCACGAATCACTAAAGTCGGGCAAGTAATTTTGTCGTAGATCGGCCATAAATCAATATCGCTCGTTATTGTCGAAAATACTTTACTAATCGCCGGATCGTCGCGCAAATGAACCCCCGCATCGTCAATCCGCACGCTGTGCGCCAAAAAAATTTGCCAATGAGCCTCCTCCACAATACCAAACGATTGGTAACGCTGCCGATACGATTCGTTAGCACTGGCCAGATCGGGCCAATCACGCGCGGCTTGACCATTTTGCGCAATTTCCTGCAAGCCACTCAAAGGCAAAAATGGCCCGACATCATTAATGATCAAGCGCTTGATTGACGGCGCAGGCATGCTGGCTAAAAACATCCCAATCAAACCACCCATTGAGGTACCTAAGCAATCAATTCGCGTCGCATTCAAACGACTGATCAAATGCCCCATATCAGCCAGATATTGCGGATAGGAATAATGACTGTGCGCCAAACTTGCCGGTAACCAATCACTTAAACCACGTCCGACCACATCAGGACAGACCACACGATATTCCGAAGCCAACGCCTGCGCCAACACATCAAAATCGTGCGCGTTACGCCGCAGTCCATGCACACACATGATCACTTTGGAGTTTTGCGGATCGCCCCATTCCAAATAATGCATGCGGTGTGTGCCACCTGGATGCAAGCAGTTGATAAAGCAGCTTCTGGCTTGATCGGCAGAATGTATTGCGCTAAAGGAATCAGTCACTGTATTAAAAAAACGGGATCAGAATTATTGAATCGACGGTTGAATCAGTGTTTGTAAATAAGCCTGTAAAGAATCGTATAGTTCCTCATGTTGTAAACCCAAAGCGATATTGGCTTTTAAATAACCTAATTTTGACCCACAATCGAAACGTTCACCAACGCATTTTTGCGCCAACACTCGACCATCCTTGGCCAATCGACAAATCGCATCGGTCAATTGAATTTCTTGTCCGTGTCCTGGTGGCGTGTGCCGCAATAATTCAAAAATACTCGCAGGCAAAATATAACGCCCCACCACCGCTAAATTCGATGGTGCTTTTTCTGGTGCGGGTTTTTCGACCATATCGCGCACGCGCCCATCGGAATCGGTTTGCACTATCCCGTACTGACTCACTTCGTGTTGCAACACTGGCATAACGGATAACACACTATCCCAACCCTCGTGGTAAGCCTTGACCATATCACTCAAAGCACCGGGCACAATTAAATCGTCCGCCAAAATCACCGCAAAAGGCTCGTCATTCACCAAGGGTGCTGCGCTTAAAACCGCATGGCCCAAACCCAAAGACTCTCCTTGCCGGACGTAAGCGTAACTGACATGCGCCGGTGTGCTGTCGCGCAAAATTTGGAGCAACTTAATTTTGTTATTGCTCTGAAGCTCCATTTCTAACTCGTAGGCTTTGTCAAAATGATCTTCAATCGCGCGCTTATTGCGTCCCGTGACAAAAATCATTTCGCTAAATCCCGCCGCCACCGCTTCTTCAACCGCGTATTGGATCAAAGGTTTATCAACCACCGGTAACATTTCCTTGGGATTAGCTTTAGTGGCTGGTAAAAAACGCGTCCCTAAACCCGCAACTGGAAAAACCGCTTTTTTAAGAACAGGGCGAGAA
>JAVKMA010000205.1:0-2076 GCA_031538685.1 Burkholderiaceae bacterium
TGAGGATTTCGCGTACTGCGCAACAAAGCAATTCGCCGCAAAAATGAATTGATAGAAGCGCCCTTAAGATGCTCCTGCGTCAACCCATAAGCGCGATTGCATGCACGGCAAAGTCTTGCGTTTTATTCCCGATAAAAACAAACCTAACTCTCGTTCTGCTGGGCGCTGACCCTAACTGATTTCACACCATGAATGTTTATCGCTTTATTATTTTGTTGTTAATTACCGTCAGTGTCCAAACGTATGCAAGCTGCATTCTGACATCACCCACACAACTTTATGACGATATCTCTGGCTTGGTATGGCGCACTTGCCCAGTTGGACAAACCCTGAAGAACAATACCTGCCAAGGTCAAATTCAAAAGTTTAATTGGTTAGAGGCAATGCGCTACGCTCTACCCGAAACCAAAAATACAACTTGGCGCCTACCGACCAGTAAAGAACTTGCCACTATTTTTACGCAGTGCACACCTGAAGAGCGCGCCCACGCTGAAAACCTAACAGGGTTTTGGAGTCGTGATCGTGCGGATAGCGGCCCCGATAAAAACGTTCTACAAGCATTAATGGTCGCGACCGATGGCTCGATTGTGTCGGAATACAAAACCACTAAATCCTCCATTTTTATGGTCAAGCACGGTACTGCCACTATTCTCTCTCCCATTTTGTGGAGTGACGATGAATGGATGGAACCGCGTGAACGCTTGGATCGCGCACTGGTCGCAGATAACAAAACTGGATTAGCGCAAGCCGCTATTTTTGAAACCACATCGCAATGGGTTTATGCGCTACGCCTATATGAAGGATTACAAAAACGCAAGGGCGCACAAAAATTAACGCCCGCGCAACTGAAGTTTCTGACTCCAAAAATTCTCGATTTACAAACTCGCGCTCTTTCGATTCCGTAATACAAAGCTTGCATCAGCGACGGTGTGGGCATGAGGGCTTCGCGTCAATCCTTAGTTTGATTAGACCGATTAAATTGAATTGCGCTCTCGGATAAAATCTCGCGTCTTTTGTTGTGCCTTCGACTGAACGCTTAATGATTGCTAATCCAATCACTCAATACGAATGTCCCATTCACCGTGGCGACACTATGAAGCACAGTAAAAAGTTCCATTAGACATCGGTAGCGTTTCAATAACCAGCGACGCTCAACTCTTATCACAACTTAACAGGAGCTTTTGTTGTCATCGATTTTCTCTACTCGCCCGCCCGCCATTTTAGTACTCGCTGACGGTAGCGTGTTCCATGGATACCGCTTTGGCGCTAGCGGGCACTGCACTGCGGAACTTGTTTTTAATACCGCGATGTCGGGTTATCAAGAAATACTCACTGACCCCAGTTATGCTGGGCAAATGGTCGCCCTCACTGCCGCCCATATTGGTAACGTCGGAACCAACAACGATGATGCGGAAGCCTCTCGCCTTTGGGCGGCGGGTTTAGTGATTCATGAAGCGCCCATGATCACTTCAAATTTTCGTAGCACATCCAATTTAAATGACTATTTAATCGCTCATAAAGTGGTCGCTATTTGTGGCGTGGATACGCGTCGATTAACGCGTCACATGCGTCTGAATGGCGCGCAAAACGCCTGCATCTTGAGCCTGTCCGACGATAACAAAATAATCACTCAAACCGAAATCGACACCGCATTAAATTTGGCGCGTCAAGCGCCTAATATGGCGGGGCAAGATTTGGCGCGAGTGGTGAGCGTGACGCAAACCTATCAATGGCCCAACTCCATCATGGCTGGCTCTGCATGGGATCCGCGCGAACAACAATTTACCATTGCAGACAAAGCGCGCTATCGCGTTGTCGCGTATGACTTTGGCATCAAACGCAACATCTTACGTTTGTTGAATGCGCATGGTTGCGACGTTACCGTCGTTCCGGCACAAACACCTATCGCAGAGGTGTTGACACAAAAACCAGACGGCGTATTTTTCTCTAATGGTCCAGGTGATCCAGAACCCTGCGATTACGCGATTCATGCTGCGCGCGTCGTAATGGAACAAAAAATTCCGACTTTTGGTATTTGCTTAGGGCATCAAATTTTGGCACTCGCTTCGGGTGCCA
>JAVKMA010000206.1:0-7975 GCA_031538685.1 Burkholderiaceae bacterium
CCCAAACCAACCCTCCTTCCGCGTGTTTTTGCAACCATTGAAATGAATCGACAGGATTTTTTTCAACACCCGTGCCTTTGGCATAACGCTGCGCCAAATTAAATTGTGCTTCAGGTACTGATTGTGGCGCAGCCAAAATCAACCACGACACGGATTCAATGACGTTTTTATCTTGGCCACTAAGTACGCTTAAATTGTATTGAGCCGGCGCATAACTTTGTTTCGCCGCTTTTAAATACCAAGCTCGCGCCAATTCGTTTGATTGCGCCACACCTAAACCCTTTGTGTAAAGACGCCCCAGATTAAATTGTGCTACCGGATAGTCGGCTTTTGCCGCTTTTTCATACCACTGTATTGCAACAGGTAAATTTTGTGCCGTACCTTCACCCAATTCATACATCACTGCCAAACTGTTCATTGCCTCCACAACCCCTGCCTGTACCGCCATACTGAACCATTTAAACGCTTCTTTATCATCACGCGCCACCGCATAACCGAAGCGGTATGACAAGCCAAGGTTATTTTGCGCATAAGTGTTGCCATCATTGGCGAGGACTTTATTGTTCTCGATCAAGGCATCAAAATCTCGATCCTTAGCGTCGTTTTGTGCAGAATTTTTTTGTGCGGGATTTTTAGACGCTAACGATTCAGCTTGTTTTTCTGAAGACGGCGCTTCTATTACCGTTTGCGCCAACGCAGGCAACATGAACATCATCACCGCGAGACTCAAAGCACTGCGTCGATACGAAGGCAGTGCGCAATATATCCAATTAGTCATCATCACAAACTCCTCACAAATTCAAAATAACTCGCTATAGCGCAACTCTGATTTGATGAATACATAAAAAATTGGGACAAGCAACATACCGCTCCAACCCAATAATGTTTCCACCACAACCAACACTAAAAACTGCTCCACCACACTCACCGCTAGCGCGGGCTCTTGCCAGCGACTAGACAACAAGACCTCTAATTTGCCCAGCACCAAACCCACAATCAAACCATATAAAGCCAACCAATACGATTGCGTAAAGCCTACTAAGACCAACAAAACAGCCACAAGCACTGTCCCCACACTGGGCAGCAAACTCAATAAAAACGCACTCACAACTAAAGTCGGCCCCCAATAAATCACAATGCCAAATTGCGGTAAAACGCCATACAAAAGCGCAGCGATTACTATCGCATTGACCAAAGCAATTCGCGCTTGCGTCTGCAATAGCGCGCTAAAAACACGAAACCAACGCGCCGCAATATTGACTAATTCAACCCGCAAAGGGCCCGCTTCAACATTCGCGTCGCCATGATGCCCCGCCAATACTGAAAAAGCCAACAACCAACCAATCAAACTACCAAACAAAACATGCACCAGCGACTGACTCACGGCTTGCCCCGCCGATTGCAACAAATCGCTATTACTACGCACCAAACTCAGTACACCGTTGTGCCAGGACTCCGGGTTAATTTGCAGCAACTGTAAAGCCCATTCTGGCAAGGCACGGACTTGTGCGTCCATAGCACCCGCCAAAACTTGAAATAAATATTGGACATTGTTTTGTGGTTGCTTAAAAAAATCGATCAAATACGAAATCAAGCCGCCAAACCCCAATACCACTAACGCGCCAAAACCCAATAAACAAAACCATGCCGCGACGCGACTAGATAATTTTTTTTGCACTAAACACCAACCAGCTACGATGACGGTACGCGTAAATAAGACCGACAAGCTAAAAATAACCAAACCGCCCTTAACCACCGCCACCATCGCCAACAGCATAAACAGCCAGACGACCAGTCGATACACATTGACGCCTTTGGGACTGATATAGCGCTGCGGATGCCTAACATTCGCAGTATTGTGAATACTCATAATAATACACACTAAACAATAAAATCTGAATTAAAACAATGAATTACACACCAATTCTAACAAATTACATGAATATTTGCTATGACTATTAAAATAGTAGCAATCCATCACTCATCAACTTCTTTACCCATTGCACATTACTGGTGACAAACCACACTAGGCAAAAATCTATTGATCGCTTAGTGGTCACCGAGTTTTTATTCGGTTCTGTATTCGGTTCTGTATTCGGTTCTGTATTCGGTTCTGTATTCGGATCTTTATTTGGGTTCTTCTTAGATAATGCACGGCTAATTCAGCTCGAACGTTCCCTCTCCATTCACATGCTCCCCATTCCGCTCAAGCGCGCGCTTTTTGCCAACCGTTTAGCTTTTTTATTATTTGGCATGGTCTTTGCTGTCTGGGCAACGCAATTACCTTTACTCAAAAATTTTTACCACTACGACAATGGCAATATCGCCGTGATTTTTTTTATCATGGCATTGGGTGCCTTGTTTGGATTAACTCAAGCCGGACACATTGTGCATATTTTGGGAATGATGCGCGCGCAAAGACTACTCTGGACCATCAGTTTGTCGATATTCCCCCTGATTTACGTTTTTCCGATCAGTGCCGTTTTATGGATCGAAGTGTTTGTGATTGGATTTTGTTCCGGCGCAATTGATGTCCTCGTTAACGTTGAAGCCACGGATTTGGAAAGACACGCCAAACGTCCTTTGCTCTCAGGCATACATGGTATGTTTAGTTTAGGTGGAATGTTAGGTGCGGCACTGACCAGTCAACTACTCGATTGGGGCGTCAGTTCAGTTGAAATTTTTAGTGGCCTTGCCATCATCGGGATTAGTGGCAATTTCTACGCAAGTCGCTTTGTCTTACCCATCAATCCCGCGATCAGGGCAGCAGAAACGGATAAAAAATTTATTTGGCCCCATGGCTTAATCGCTTGGCTGGCCTTGGCAACTACGATCGGCATGGTGATTGAAGGCGCGATTTACGATTGGAGCACTTTGTTAATGGTTGAAACTTTCAACAGTCCGCCAACTTTTGCCGCGTGGTCTTATGCCGCATTCAGTGGCGCGATGGCTCTGGGACGTTTTGGCGGTGATATCTTGCGCGCACGAATTTCGGCACCACGTTTAATTGCCTACAGCGCCATCTTGCTGATCATCGCCTTGAGTACAGGATTGCTCATTCGCAATCAATATTTCATGCTGTTAGTTTTTGGCTTAAGCGGCATCGCAATCGCCAATTGGGTACCGGTGTTTTACGCCAGTGCCGCGCAATACAAAAGTCAAATGACGAGCGCACAGGCCATTAGCAGTCTAGCCACCGTTGGATATTTAGGTTTTTTGATCGGACCGATTTTGTTAGGTTATGCCGCGCGGTCTATCGGTTTGTTATTAACTTTTTGGGGCTTGGTCTTGTTATCGGCACTGATGGCGATATTTGCGCCCTCAACTTTGCGACGCGCCGCGAAATCTGCATAAATTATTGATAAAGGGCACTTCTATAAATACAGAATGTGCGAATGAAGTGCGAGGCGCACAGCACACAGAAACCGGAGCGTACATACAGTACGTGAGGATTTCGCGTACTGCGCAACAAAGCAATTCGCCGCAAAAATGAATTGATAGAACTGCCCTAAACGCAGTCAAGTTTTCTAAACTGTTTTGTAAACTACTGATTCATCCTTTGTCATCAATGACCTCATCGCTACTGAATATCCACACGCGCCGCATCCCTGCAGATATTGCACGGCAACTGCAAAGCGCGGGTTATCACCCAGCGCTGGCGCGACTGTACGCGGCACGCGGAATACAAACGCCGATTCAAATTGAATCCGAACTCACCACACTATTAACGCCTGATACCTTGGCCGGAATCGATAACGCAACGACATTGTTGTACGACGCGATTAGTCAAAAAAACAAAATTGTGATCGTTGCCGATTACGACTGCGATGGTGCAACCGCTTGCGCGGTCGGAGTACGCGGGTTACGGATGCTGGGCGCGCATGTCGATTATTTAGTACCCAATCGCGCGATCCATGGTTATGGACTAACGCCTGAAATCGTCGATGAAGTTCATCAGCAATTCGCGCCACAAATGATCGTCACTGTTGATAACGGAGTCGCCAGTGTTGACGGTGTTCAACACGCCAAATCTTTAGGAATAAAAGTCATCATTACCGATCATCATTTACCTGCCGATCAATTGCCCGCGGCTGACGCCATCGTCAACCCCAATGTACCACCCTGTCGTTTTCGCAGTAAAAATTTAGCCGGCGTTGGCGTCATGTTTTATGTCTTATTGAACTTGCGTCAAAAAATGCGCGCTACAGGAGTATTCGATCGTCAAACCCAACCGCCTTTAAACAGCTTGTTAGATTTAGTGGCGCTGGGCACTGTTGCTGACGTGGTGGTGTTGGATGACAACAATCGAATTTTGGTCAAACACGGTATGACGCGCATTCGCCAAGGCCGCGCCCACGTTGGCATCAACGCCCTCTTGCGCGTGTCAGGCCGCAATCCGGATACTTTATCGGTGGCCGATTTAGGTTTTGCCATTGGTCCACGCATCAACGCCGCCGGTCGTTTATACGATATGCGTTTGGGGATTGAATGTTTACTGACTGATGATTTAGGGCGTGCGTGGCGCTTGGCGCAAGAGCTTGACGCAGTCAATATTCAACGCAAAGAAATCGAATCTGAAATGCGTGCCGAAGCACAAATCATTATGGATGGTTTGAATATCGAGGATCGCGCCAGTATCTGTGTGTATCACCCCAACTGGCATCAAGGTGTCATTGGAATTTTGGCTTCCCGTTTAAAAGACAGTTACCACCGCCCATCCTTGGTGTTTGCCAACAGTAGCGATACGCACTTGCGCGCCTCTGGACGCTCGGTCGCGCAATTACATTTACGTGATGCGCTAGATTTGCTCAGCAAACAAGCGCCACATGTTTTGGAAAAATTTGGCGGTCACGCAATGGCAGCAGGTTTGACGATGCGGCGCGAACATTTTGACGAATTTTGTGAACGTTTTGAAAACATCGTTACCGCCGCAAAACTACCTTCCGATAAAAGTTGGTTGTGCGATGGCGAATTAGAGACCGCTTACCACAATCTTGACTTTACATTTCAACTCAACCAATTAGTGTGGGGAAACGGCTGTGCCGCACCCTTGTTTTATGGCGAATTTCGCGTCAAACAACAAAAAGTCTTAAAGGATGCGCATCTGAAATTGCTCTTGGAAAAAGGCGGACAGACCCTTGATGCGATTTGGTTTGGGCAAAATACTTTTGTGGCCGATCATCTGGGCGTGCTCTATCGCCTAGAATCTAATCAATACAATGGCGTTTCAAAAGTTCAACTAATGGTCGAAATGGCAGCTGCGCAAGATCAGATTCACCTTAAAGTCGCAGCGTAAAGTCATACCTTAAAGTCACGCCTTAAAGTCGCACCCTAATAAGCAACACTATCGTTTTTATATTGAACATTTGATTTTCAGGAGAAAGTATTTTGCTTGACATCATTCATGCCGCAGGCTGGCCAATTTGGTTTCTATTATTGACTTCGATTTTGGCACTGGCCTTGATTCTGGAGCGCTTTTACTCGTTGCGCCGCAAGAACATCATCCCAGAAAAAGTGATGGGTGAAATTGTGACCCTGTATCGCGACAATCAATGCCCACCGAGCTTGGTCAATAAATTAGAAAACGGCACCTTGTTTGAACAGCTACTGGCGACCGCTATTCAGCATCGCAGTTTGAGTCGTGGCGATGCAGTGGAACGTTTAGAGGCACGCTCGCGTCATTTGACACATCAGCTCAATCAAAATTTAGGTGCGCTCTCTGCCGTCGTCACTTTGTCTCCTTTGATGGGATTGTTTGGCACGGTCGTTGGGATGATTGAAATTTTTGGCGCCCAAAATGTCTCTGGCGCCAACACCATTCAATTGGCGCATGGAATTTCGATTGCCCTGTATAACACCGGCCTAGGCTTGATCATCGCGATCATCAGTATGATTTTTTACCGTTATTTCCGCACACGCGTCGAAATGTATTTGGTGGAAATGGAAGGTCTGATGGCACGTTTTTTAGATTACGCCTATACCCCATCGACGACCATCAAGGTCGTACCAACTGTGGAAAATATGCCCCAAAAAGCAAGTCAATAAGGTACTAGGTCTTAAGGGCACTTCTATCAATACAGAATGTGCGGATGAAGTGCGAGGCGCACAGCACACAGAAACCGGAGCGTACATACAGTACGTGAGGATTTCGCGTACTACGCAACAAAGCAATTCGCCGCAAAAATGAATTGATAGAAGTGCCCTCAATCTCTGACTTGATTTGTAGTTTTTGATTCAGTGTTATTTTTTTGATCTCTTTCTGATGAACTTTCGCTCACACTCTACTTACGAAGAACCGGAAATCAATTTAATTCCGTTTATTGACGTCTTATTGGTGATCGTCATTTTTTTGATGATCAGCACAACTTTTAATCGTTTTGCTGAACTCAAAGTGGATTTACCCAACGCACAAGCAAAAGTCGCGCAAGAGCGTCAAAATGAACTGATTGTTTCGGTTACTGCTAAAGGGTATTACAGTGTTAACGGCCTAGCTGTCCCTATCGCGTCAGCCAATGAATTGGCGCAGGCGCTTGTAAAGTCCGCACAACAAAAACATTTAACCGACCCCAGCATTAACATTTATGCAGACGCCAGCACTACCCATCAAAGCGTGGTCAACATTATGGAAGCGGCTCGTGTTGCGGGGTTTGGAAAAATTGTGTTTTCAACTAAAAAATAAATGGGCTGGTTCAGTTTGATACTCATTAAATCCTGACTGCCACAACTCGCATGACCAGCCCCCGCATTAGTCCTTCATCCAAAGTTAAACAATCAACTGAAGCTATCGCGCAACACCTCGTTCCAACAACGCAAAATAGTGTTCCCCAAGTGACTGAAATGATCACGGCGGCGCTCGCCGCCAGCGAAAAAAAAGACTACGATCGCGCCATCGCCTTGTGTCGTCAGGCTTTACATCTCGCGCCAAACGACCTCAATGCGCATATTCATTTGGGTATATTTTTGCGTGAAGCGCGACAACCCGAAGCGGCTCTGCTTGCTTATCAAAACTTTTTGCAACTGGCTCCTAATCACGTCAATACCTGGATTGATATGGGTTTGGTCAATCGTCAATTACACCGATTTGACGCTGCGCATCACTGTTATGAACACGCCTTAACATTAAAACCAGACGCCTTATCCGCACTCAACAATCGCGCCAATTTGTTGATGATGCAATCACGCATTAACGAAGCGATTGCGCAATACGATCAAGTGATTGGTTTTATGCTGCCAATCATTCCGCGTACTGGCCCTTTTACATTTGCGTCGGGGCGTTATGAACTGCCGCAACACGATACCGAACCGCCGCAGTCTTTTACCCACGAACACATCGCTGCGGCCTATTTTCAAAAAGCATTAGCACTTTTGCATTCGGGGCAAAACGAAAGTGGATTCACGCATTACGAATATCGCTGGCAACACGCACAAATTAAACATACACCGACCTTTTCAGAAATTCCCCGTTGGCAACGCGATCAAGCCTTGCACAATCGTCATTTACTAATTTTTGGTGAACAGGGTTTAGGTGATATTCTGCAGTTTTTACGATTTTTACCCGCCCTCAAACAAGCGCACCCGAATGCCCACACAATCACCCTAGCGGTGCATGAACCGCTTGTGCGTTTATTACGCAATCAAGATTGGATTACCGATTTATGTGTCGCCATCGAACCGATGACCGCACAACTCAAAATTAAAGCTGACTGCGCTTGCCCCTTATTAAGTTTGCCTTACCTGCTGGGGATTTTTGATGACGCGCAATACGCTAACAGCATTCCCTTGTTTGCCCCACCCGCTCACCCAGCCTTGTTTCATAAGGCATCAAAAAAAGTAGTGCCGCGCATTGGCATCATGTGGGCCGGCAACCGCAGCGGTGATTATTTGAGTAATCGATCTTTGACTTTGAATCATTTATCGCCGGTATTCAAAATGGGAGCTCAGTTAGGCGCGCAATTTTTTTCATTGGTCAAAGAAC
>JAVKMA010000207.1:0-2490 GCA_031538685.1 Burkholderiaceae bacterium
GCAATAAAAATTACGCTAAATAAAGATGTGGTCATATTTGGTGAATAAATTTTGGGTTAAGAAAATCATTTTTGCGCGTGCACTCGTCCGCACTGAATAGGTGAGGATAGTAACTCGCAATATAGTCGTCTCGTTACGCATCAATAAAGGGCACTTCTATAAATACAGAATGTGCGGATGAAGTGCCCTAAAGAATCACCGCGTCACCCACCCGCTTTCTTGATATTGATGCATTAGGGCTGATTTTAATTATGTTCAGAAAATAATGACTCAAAAACTCAGTCACTTGTCGCACAACCTGATCTGGCTTGATATGGAAATGTCGGGGCTTGATCCCGCACGCGATCGTATTCTAGAAATTGCCGTCGTCGTCACCAATGAATCTTTGCAAATCATCGCCCAAGCGCCCGTAATGGTGATCCATCAAGACGACGCGCTATTAAACGGTATGGACAAATGGAATCAAAGTACGCACAGCAAATCCGGTTTAATCCAAAAGGTTCGTGATTCACTCATCACCGAAGCAATGGCACAAGAGTCTTTGCTGACATTTTTAAAAGTTTGGAGTAAGGAGCGCACTTCGCCGATGTGCGGTAACACCATTTGCCAAGACCGCCGCTTCATGGCCAATTACATGCCGCAACTTGAATCTTTTTTCCATTATCGAAATCTAGACGTATCGACATTAAAAGAATTGTGCAAACGCTGGCGGCCGGATATCGCCAAGGGCTTTAACAAACAGCAAGCGCACACGGCACTGGCCGACATTATCGAATCGATTGAAGAATTGCGTTACTACCGCCAATATTTTTTACGCAGCGACGAGGCCACAACATAATGGATATTCATCACTTACTGGCCAATTGCCGGCGAATCTTTCTGCGCGATTTTGAAGTCATTACCTCAATCGGGATTCATGATTTTGAAAAAAAATCACCGCAGCGTGTTTTGTTTAACGTTGACCTTTTTGTCACACTGGAGAGCACGCAGGCCCGCAATGATCAATTGCACGAGGTGGTGGATTACGACTTTATTCGCACCACGATTAAGTCGGTAATTGAACGCGGCCATATTCATTTGCAAGAAACTTTATGCGACCAACTCATCGTGGCCTTGTGCGCCCATCCGCAAGTCGTTGCGGCGCGCGTATCGACGATGAAACCCGATGTTTATCCTGATTGCGCTGGCGTCGGCGTTGAAGTGTTCCATACCAATCTTTCGAAAATCTAGTTCAGTACTTCGCCCAAAAACCTCATGTCTTTAACTCACCGTCAAGCGCATCGTGCACAACACGAATCAAACAAACTCCATAAACGCTTAATGCGTTTATTGAGCAAGGCGGTGATCGACTACCACATGATCGAAGAAGGCGATCGCATCATGGTCTGCCTGTCTGGCGGCAAAGACAGTCACGCCATGCTGGATTTATTGTTGGCCTTGCGCGATCGCGCACCGATTCAGTTTGATATTGTGGCGGTGAACCTCGATCAAAAACAACCCGGATTTCCGGCGCATATTTTGCCTGAATACCTGCGTGCCTTAGGCGTTGAATTTCATATTGAAGAAGAAGACACCTACAGCACGGTACAGCGTCTTGTTCCCGAAGGAAAAACAACATGCTCGGTGTGTGCGCGTTTGCGTCGCGCCATTTTGTACCGTGTTGCGGATGAATTAGGCGCGACCAAAATCGCACTCGGTCACCATCGCGACGACATGGTGGAAACTTTTTTCTTGAACTTATTTTACGGCGGCAAGCTAAAAGCCATGCCGCCTAAGCTGCGCGCGGATGATGGCAAGCATATTGTGATTCGCCCGCTGAGCTATATCGCTGAAGCCGATTTAATTCGATATGCTGCGCAACAAAATTTTCCCATTATTCCTTGTGATCTCTGCGGTAGCCAAGAAAACCTCAAACGCAAAGTCATTAAAGCAATGCTTGCCGGATGGGAGCGCGAGCAACCCGGTCGTACCGAAACGATTTTCACCGCCTTGTCCAATATCGCCCCCTCACATTTGCTGGATAAGAACTGGCATGACTTTATCAATTTGAGCGCGTTAAATAATTTGAGCGGCGCATCTAATGCACAGAAAACCCCTGAACATCTTCAGTCTGACAATGCTTTTGTCGATAGTTCAGAAGTGCTACTGCCCTTTGCCAAAAATCTCGTCAGGGCGAACGATGAAGCGAACGATCAAGCAAACGATGATGAGGATGATGATTCGAACGATGACGCGAGTGAGAATTCATCAGAAAATGCACCAGAAAACACCGCTTTACAACATCAAATTCGCTGGTTTACGCCGGCGCGTTAAACTGACCGCTAAACACTTAACACTTAACACTAAACACTTAAGGGCACTTCTATAAATACAGAATGTGCGGATGAAGTGCGAGGCGCACAGCACACAGAAACCGGAGCGTACATACAGTACGTGAGGATTTCGCGTACTGCGCAACAAAGCAATTCGCCGCAAAAATGAATTGATAGA
>JAVKMA010000208.1:0-1975 GCA_031538685.1 Burkholderiaceae bacterium
AAGGCACCGGGTTTTTCGGGGAACTCAAAACGATATAAACATTCTTCAGTCACCAAGGCGCTTTTACCACCAATCATATGGCGCAAATGAAGTTTTGCTAATTCGTCTTGCGAAAGATCCAAAGCGTCAAAACCTGCTTGCGAAAAATTTTTCATTAGTGCATGCTGATCATTGCGATGTCGAATGGCGATTCCGACAAACACATGTGCCGCGCGCGTATCGCTCATTCGATAATTAAATTCGGTCATATTGCGACCATCTAATAGCGCACAGAATCGTAAAAAACTGCCACGCTCTTCGGGCATGGTGACTGCGAAAATAGCTTCGCGTGCTTCGCCCAATTCAGCACGTTCGGCGACAAAACGCAAACGGTCAAAATTCATATTTGCGCCACTGGTAATTGCGATCAAAGTTTCGTTTTGACGCTCGGGATAACGCTCGGCATAAACGCGAATGCCAGCTACAGACAAAGCTCCGGATGGTTCTAAAATCATTCTGGTTTCGTTATACGCATCTAAAATTCCTGCGCATAAAGTGTCGGTATCGACCAAAATAATGTCATCAACCAATTCATTAACGATGCGAAAAGTTTCAGCACCGACTTGCTTCACTGCAGTACCATCAGCGAATAATCCGACTTCTGACAAGAACACTCGCTCGCCTTTTTGTTTGGATAAGTACATCGCGTTGGAATCAAGCGTTTGTACGCCAATGACGCGAATGTGCGGCGCCACAGCTTTAATGTAAGCGGCGATCCCTGCTAATAAACCACCACCACCAATTGGCACAAAAATCGCATCAATTTTGTTGGGATGTTGTTCCAAAATTTCACGAGCAATCGTGCCTTGCCCCGCAATAATTAAAGGATCGTCAAAAGGATGAACAAAGGTCAAACCTTGTTCTTGTTCTAAAGTTAGCGCGTGTTGATAGGCATCTGAATAAGACTCGCCAAACAGTACGGTTTGTGCGCCATGCTGCTGCACTGCCATGACTTTGACTAGGGGTGTCGTCACTGGCATGACGATTAGCGCGGGACAGCCAAAATGTTTGGCCGACAGAGCGACGCCTTGCGCATGATTGCCTGCAGAGGCGCAAATCACACCGCGTAAGCGCTGTTCAGGAGTGAGATGGGCCATCTTATTAAACGCACCGCGTAATTTAAAACTGAATACGGGTTGCAATTCTTCTCGCTTGAAATGCACCGTGTGCCCGAACTGGGCCGAAAATTTGTGCGCATGTACGAGAGAGGTTTTAATCGCCAAGTCATAAACCATCGCGTGTTCTACTTCATGGCGGTAATCGGGGAAAGTCATATCAAAACTCAACAATAATCAAAGTGTCTTATTGTAGAAGCTGATCATTCATCAAATTCAAGCATCGTTTGAATCCATGCGTGCGCCTCAATTGACACTTGGGCACAGTGCTTGAGCGTAGCGCTTGGGCATACCATCATTTCGGCTCAAAAATTGTTGCACCTATTGCCGCACTTAGGCTGCGATGGCGCCTGTTTTTAAAATCAAATTTATTAAGACCCTAATTTTTATTTACGATAATTAAAATTAGCTTTATTGTATTTTAATGCGACCCTATTTAATTTGCTTGAGTTTCACTCTTAATTCATCTATCGTCGCGCTCATAATTTAAATTTTTAACATCAATTTAAACTTAAAAATAAACGTATTTAACTGTTTGTGTGCTTATCAGTTTTTTTATTAGTTTGCTTATTATGTTATTGATTGATTTTTTTGTTGCTCACATTGTCACTATTCGCAAATATGTCTGATTCTTCTCCCGTACGTACTCCTCAATCGGCTGGTTTATATTCGCCGCAACATGAACATGACGCCTGTGGCGTGGGTTTTATTGCACACATCAAAGGCAAAAAAAGTCATGCCATCGTGTCGCAAGGCTTGCAAATTCTGAAAAATCTAGACCATCGTGGCGCGGTCGGTGCAGATGCTCTGATGGGTGATGG
>JAVKMA010000209.1:0-3357 GCA_031538685.1 Burkholderiaceae bacterium
AATCGCCACTCAAAAAGGCGAGATCCAACTGGATCAATTAGTGCAAAACGATGGCGTCAATTTGTCGGGTGGACAACGGCAAATGGTGTGTTTGGCGCGCGTATTAGTCGCACATCCGGATATTTTAATTTTGGATGAACCAACCAATGGTTTGGACGAGGCCTCAGAGCGCCACTTCATGACGCAATTGATGACCTATGCGCAAAATAAAACCATTATTATTTCGACACACAGTCGCATCATTTTAGATTTTATGGATCGCATTATTGCGCTCGACGGCGGCAAAATCGTTGCCGATGGGCCACGCAAAGCAATTTTGCAAGATTAAAAATGCGCGTCAATAAGATCAACTCGCAGATCCACTCGCGCTGTTTTAATTTAGATCAATTTAAAAATCTTCCAAAATTTTAATCTCGCCATCCAAGCACTTCGCACGACTTGGGTTCCTCGCCGGATTGGGTGCCAGATGCTTAGCCTCTAAGGCGATATCATTAAAATCATTGCTACTGACAAACACGCGCAATTCAATCAAAGCTTGCTCAACTTGTGCTGAAGATTTTTGAGCCGAAGATTCTTGAGCCGAAGCAATCAAAGATTTTTTATTCTGTCTATTTCCATGCGCGCCTGAATGACCAGAACGACTTTTGCCTTGGTAACATAAAAACTCAACTGAACCCTCTGGAATCGCCCCAAAGCTCGATCCGATCTGCGCTTGTAAATCCGACAAAAGCACGCGCTTACCGATTTTTTTATTCAACCACACTCCTAACCCACTGCGGTTAATCGCAGCAGTCAAATCAAGGCCTTTCTGAAAATAAGTTTCTGCGCTCACCCCACTGCAACTCCCATGTTTGACCCATTCGTGGCGCTCCAATGCGCTGGCAGTTCCAGGCATAACTCTCTCTAAACGCGTACGCAATTTATCGGACAAGTTGAGTGCAGGTAACTGTTTCCAACGACGTTTTTTATCCAAACGAATTTGTTCTGTCGGCACATCACAATATTGCCGTTTAGGCCACACCCCATGCAAAGACAGATACTGCGCCGCATGTGCCGTTGATTCCAAAGTTGCACATTCTTGTTTTCGCCCCGATACGCTACTACAAAATGCATTTTGCCAACTAAAGGACAAAACATAATTTTGCGGTGCCGCGATGCTAATCCTGAAAGCTTGAGTCATCATCAGAATGACCGTCACTAAAATAATTTTTTTACTCATCAGTTGCTCTTAAAAAATTAGGTTACAAAATATCTTCATCTTATTCATCACACCTATAACGTTCATGACACTTATTACACTGATGACGCGCTTGCCAAAATCTCCCAACGATCCAAAGCAGCTGCAATCGCCTGTGCAGTTTGTTCGCTCTGGGCACTGATGCGACGGGCTTCTTGAGGATTTTTTTGATACATTTGACGGTCGGACAATTGCGCTAATAACTCTTTTTGTTGCAACTCTAGCGCTTCAATTTTGCTCGGCAATTCATCAAGCTCCCGTTGTTCTTTATAAGTCAATTTACGCGTCGCGTTATTTTTTGCAGGTGCTTCGAGCGCATTTTCTGTCGCTTTGACATTAGTGCCCGCGTGATGATCAAAATTGTCATTACCGTTTGATTTTTGAGTGCCTTGATGCGCTGTTGATTTATTTTTTGTTGCGTCCGAGATATTATTTTGACTGGCGTTAAAACTGCGTGCGCGCTGACTTTGCACTAACCAATCACTGACACCACCTTCGTATTCGCGCCATTTTCCTACGCCCTCATAGGCAATCGTGCTAGTCACGACTTGATCCAAAAATTGTCGATCATGGCTAACCAAAAATACCGTACCGTCATAATCTTGTAACAACTCCTCCAATAATTCAAGCGTTTCAATATCCAAATCATTAGTCGGTTCATCTAATACCAGAACGTTGGCAGGCCGCGCAAATAAACGTGCCAGCAACAAACGATTGCGTTCACCACCCGATAGCGTACTGACTGGAGAGTTCGATCGCGCCGGTGAAAATAAAAAATCACTTAAATAACTTTTGACGTGTTTGCGGGTGTTACCAATTTCAATCCACTCACTGCCTGGATTAATAAAGTCTTCCAGCGTCGCGTTCAAATTCATTTGATTGCGCATTTGATCGTAATACGCAACGCTTAAATTCATCCCCTGTTTGACCGTGCCGCTATCCGGAGCGAGTTCACCCAAAATCAATTTCAGCAAAGTCGTTTTGCCCGCGCCATTAGGGCCGATAAATCCAATTTTGTCACCCCGCAAAATCGTCGCAGTGAAGTCTTGAACGATTGTTTGAGTGCCGTCTTGAAAGGACTTGGTGACATTTTCAAGTTCCGCCACAATTTTGCCGCTACGCTCGCCGCGCGCAATATCCAATTGCACACTGCCTACAACATCACGTCGTTCAGCACGTTCTTGGCGTAAATTTTCCAACCGTTTAATACGGCCCTGTGCACGCGTCCGACGCGCTTCGACACCTTTACGAATCCACACTTCTTCTTGCGCTAACAACTTATCTTGACGAGCATTTTCAAGTGCTTCTTGTTCCAAGAAAGTTTGTTTTTGCAGCATGAACGCTTTAAAGTTTCCAGGAAAACTCAGCAATCGTCCACGATCTAATTCAATAATCCGTGTGATGATGCGATCTAAAAAAGCGCGATCATGACTAATGACCACCACACTGCCCTTATAGCCCAACAATAATTCTTCTAACCATTGAATGGCATCCAAATCCAAATGGTTGGTCGGTTCATCCAATAACAAGACATCGGGGCTGCTGACTAATCCTTGCGCCAATGCCACGCGTTTTTGATTACCACCGGACAAACTCGATACCAAACGATCCGGAGTTAAATTCAATCGTTGCAAAGCCAACTCCACACGCTGTTCCCAATTCCATGCATCGTAGGCTTCGATCTCACTTTGTAAGGTGTCAAGGTCTAATCCCTCAGCGCCGCTTAAATACAACTCGCGCGCTTTTTTTGCAGTATTCAAACCTTCACTCACCGCATCAAATACGGTTGCGTCATCTTTAAAAACAGGTTCTTGCGGCACAAAGGCAACGCGAATTCCCGATTGAATATGAACATCGCCACCATCTAGCAAAGACAGGCGCGCCATGATTTTGAGTAAAGATGATTTTCCCGTGCCATTACGTCCGATCAAGCCGACTCGCTCTTGAGTTTCTAAAGAAAAATCTGCGTGATCTAAAAGTGCTACGTGCCCAAATGCTAACTGTGCGTCAATTATTGAAATTAAAGACATTACGAAAAATTAAAGAAATAAAAAATAAACGTCGAGAAGTGAACGCCACAACACCCTCGTTGAAATAGTCTGTCGCCAATGTTACGCTTG
>JAVKMA010000210.1:0-6811 GCA_031538685.1 Burkholderiaceae bacterium
GTAATCATGGGCAAAGTTACGATGTGGGTCAGCGTTGACAAAATAAGTTTGTGCCCCGGCCAACAAGGCCGCACCTTCATAAATTTGATAAAACGGATTGGGGCACACGACAATCGGTTTTAAGTTGTTATCCAATTTTCGTCCCACCACTGTTTGCGCAATCGAAAACAAGGCTTCACGCGACCCATTGACCGGAATCACTTGTGTATTGGGAGCGCATGACACCAAGTCATAACGCTGCGTAATCCACTGGCTCATTGCTTTACGCAAGGCCTCACTCCCCTGCGTACTGGGATAAAACGAAAGTTCCGTAACGGCACTGGAAAAAGCGTCTTGAATCAATTGCGATGTCGCATGTTTGGGCTCACCTATACCCAAATTGATCGGAATACAATTACTAGGCGGCGCCAAATCTTGAAACAATACGCGTAATTTTTCAAAGGGATATGACTGCAATTGCGCCAGATCAGGATTGCAATAGGTCAGTGCACGCATAGAAAAATCAGTAGATAAAGCGCTCATCAATCAATCTGTTTTAAATTTTTAATCGGACCACGGCAATTGCGCATCGGGTTTAAAACGCAAAATTTGTGTTTTAAATTGGGCTTGAATTCGTTTCAGTGCGACCGCGTTATCGGCTTCAAATCGCATCACAATCACAGGCGTGGTGTTGGATGCGCGCACTAAACCAAAACCATCGGCGTACTCAACGCGCATCCCATCGATCGTAATTAACTCTTTCGCATCAGCAAAAACACCCTGATTTTGAATATCGCGAATTAAACGATGGTTGTCGCCCTCGGCCGTAGCACAATGCAATTCTGGTGTATTGGCCAATGCTTGCGGCAAGGCTTCGAGGATGGCACTGGGATTATCAAAAGGACTCAAAATTTCTAACAAGCGAACTGCGGTATAGAGCGCATCATCAAAACCAAACCATCGTTCGGCAAAGAAAATATGCCCGCTCATTTCGCCACCCAATGCGGCATTTAGCTCGCGCATACGTGCTTTGACTAAAGAATGCCCGGTTGGACACATTACGGGAATCCCACCCGCAGTTGTAATTTCATGCGCCAACAAGCGCGTGCACTTGACATCAAAGGCAATTGTCGCGCCTTTGACTCGCGTCAAAATATCACGCGCAAACAACATCATTTGCCGATCAGGAAAAATATTCACGCCATTAGCAGTGACTACGCCTAAACGATCACCATCGCCATCAAAAGCTAAACCAATATCGGCTTTTTGCGCAATCACTTCACGAATTAAATCTTGTAAATTTTTGGGATCAGCCGGATCAGGATGATGGTTGGGAAAATTGCCATCAATGTCACAAAATAATTCGATGACTTCGCAACCTAAAGTGCGTAACAATGGACCAGCAAAACCGCCGGCAACACCATTACCACAATCAAGCACCACTTTTAAGGAACGCGCCAAAGTGCTGTCAGAACAAACACGTTGCAAATACTGTGGCCACAAATCATGCGATGTAATTTCACCTTGCGCTTTGGGGGTGAAATCCAAATGACAAATCCGTTGATACAAGGCTTGAATCGTCGCACCATAAATCGCTTGCCCATCCAGCACCATTTTAAAACCGTTGTAGTTCGACGGATTGTGGCTACCCGTAATTTGAATCCCCGACAAAGCCAGTTGCGTACAGCCGTAATAAGTCAGGGGCGTTGGCACTTGACCAATATCAATCACCGTCAGCCCGCAATCAGCTAAACCCTCGGCTAAGGCGCGCGATAGCGTCGGGCTAGACAAACGTCCATCGCGTCCCAAAACTACTTTTTGTTGTTTGAGATTTACAACAGCGCTACCAAACGCCCGACCCAAATGGTAGGCAAAATCATCGGTCAGTTCCAATTCAACAATACCGCGAATATCGTAGGCCTTAAAAATATGTGCGGGGGGTGTATAGGCGATCGAAGTCATCAATAAATACTTAAGAATTTACAGAAGGTATTTGACGCGGCGTACGCAGTGCTAATGCCTGCGCGATCGCGCTGATGTGTGCAGGAGTCGTGCCGCAACAGCCCCCTGCAATATTAAGCAAACCTGCTTGTGCGAAATCATCTAGCATCCGCGCGGTATCGGTGGGCGTTTCATCAAAACCCGTTTCACTCATTGGATTAGGTAATCCGGCATTGGGGTAAATACATACCGCGGTATCGACAAGTGTCGCTAGCTCTTGCGCATAAGGCCGCATTAAAGCTGCGCCCAAGGCGCAATTTAAACCGACGGTCATTGGCTTGATATGGCGAATCGAAATCCAAAATGCTTCAACGGTTTGTCCCGATAACAAACGTCCCGACGCATCCGTCACCGTGCCAGACACCATGACCGGAAGCTGAGTTCCGCTGTCTTCAAAAAACGCCGCTAATGCAAACAACGCAGCTTTGCAATTGAGCGTATCAAATACGGTTTCAACTAACAAAATATCAACGCCGCCTTCAACCAGCGCTTCGATTTGTTCGCGATATGCTGCGACTAACTCATCAAAAGTAACATTGCGCGCGCCAGGATTGTTCACATCCGGCGAGATTGACGCGGTTTTGGGCGTAGGTCCAATCGCACCGGCAACAAAACGTGGTTTATCGCTGGTGCTGTATTGATCGACAACTTTTCGGGCAATTTTTGCCGAGGCGATATTCATCTCGCGAACGAATTGAGGCATGTAATAGTCCGCTTGCGCAATCGCATTGGCACCAAAAGTATTGGTTTCAATAATGTCAGCGCCAGCGGTTAAATATTGGCCGTGAATTTCTTCAATTACTTGCGGGCGAGTTAAAGACAACAACTCATTACTGCCACGTAAAAAAATTTCACGCTCGCCCGCTGGCGCAGTAAACGAAACGAAACGATCACCTCGGTAATCAGCCTCAGTCAATTTGTATTGTTGAATCATGGTTCCCATCGCGCCATCCATGATCAAAATACGCTTCTTCATTAATTCGCGAAGTTTTCTCTCAGTTGAATTCATCATTATTGACTGAGAATAGTGGATTCTAAAAAATGTATTTAAACCGTTTTTTGTGTCGCACGTTTTTTGAGAAGATGCCCAACTAGGACGACACCCACGGCGCCCAATACTTCCATCGTCCATTTAATCCACGGCTGATACGGTGCAATAAAGCCTTGTACAAAAACATCGGATACGAGCAGACCACCAGATAGCCAACCCAATAAACCGGCGCCAAAAATAATCACCCAAGGGAAACGATCCATGATCTTCAGTACCAACTGACTGCCCGCAATCACAATCGGAATCGAAATTAAAATTCCTAACACTACCAAAAATACATCTCCTTTGGCTGCCGCAGCAACCGCAATCACATTATCTAAACTCATCACTGCATCGGCCACAATAATTGTTTTGATCGCGATCCAGAGTTTGTCGCTGGCTGAAATATCTTTATGTTCGTCGTTATCGTTCAACAATAATTTCACGCCAATCACCAACAGCAATAGACCGCCGATAATTTTCAAAAAAGGAACTGCTAACAAAGTTAAGGCAAAACTGATCAAAACAATGCGCAAACCGACCGCTCCGACCATGCCCCAAAAAATACCTTTGCGGCGCTGTTCCGGCGGTAAATGACGGCACGCCAAGCCAATCAAAATCGCGTTATCGCCGCCTAGCAAAATATCAATCATGATAATTTGCAGCAAGCTAATATAAAAAGTCGGGGTGTTTAATGACTGAATAATGAGGTCTAAAAAATCCATAAAAAATCCTTGATATGTTCGATTAAATTACTTTATATTGAGTTAATCCTGATGTTGAGCTAATACTGAATAGGTGATTGATTAAGCGCCGCGAATTTTTTGTAGCAAGCGCGTTGTCGATCGTTCAAATTCAAACGCGATCGCATGACAAACTCCGCCATATTGGGCGACCGCGCGACCCTCTGGCGTTTGTTCGACCTGATAGTCACCGCCCTTCACATAGATGGGTGGCTGTAAAACTCGTACTAAGGATTCCGCCGTATTTTCATCGAACGATAAAACAAAGGTCACAACATCCAAGGCCGCCAAAATTGCCATCCGATCTGCGCAAACATTGAGTGGTCTATCGTCGCCCTTACCTAAAAGTTTAACCGACGCATCAGTGTTGACGCCAATCACTAGGGCCATGCCCAGCGCGCGTGCGCGCGCCAAGTAAGTCACATGGCCTCGGTGCAAAATATCAAACACGCCATTGGTCAAAACCCATTTTTCGGGCAGACACGCGCGCCATGATGCAAGGTTATTCAAACTCACCACTTTTTGTTCAAACACGACATTACTCATGATGTATCAGTTTTTTAAAGTTGTTCAATCTGCTCTAACAATTCTATCCAGCGCAATTCTTGCGTCGCAATATCTTCCTCAAGCGTTTTCAAGCGTCGTCCCACTTCGGCAAAATTCACTTTTGAATCGTTTAACTGATTTTGTAATTGACTCTTTTCTTCATTAAACAGCGCAATGCCACGTTCAATTTTTGCCACTTCAGTTTGCAATCGTTTTTGCCGCTTAAGCATTTCTTGACGTTCTGCTGGACTCAGTTTGACTGTAATTTTTTTGAGTACTGGCACTGACTTCTCTGTTAATTTCTCAATCGCTCCCTCAGTCGCTTTCTCAGTCGCTTTCTCAGTTTCCCTATTGGTGCGTTTATTTTCTTTTTTGTTGCTACGCGTTCGTGCGCGCGCCTGTGTCATTAAATACTCTTGATAGTCGTTTAAGTCACCTTCAAAAGGTTTGACTTCACCTGCGCCGACCAACCAAAACTCATCACAAACAGTACGCAATAAAGAGCGATCATGGCTCACCAAAATCACCGCGCCATCAAAAGTATTTAACGCCATCGATAGCGCCGTGCGCGTACTGATATCCAAATGATTAGTTGGTTCATCCAAAATCAAAACATTGGGTTTTTGCCAAGCCATCAACATCAAAACCAGACGTGCTTTTTCACCGCCGCTCATGCTTTCAACCGCACGCGTGACGTCGTCGCCTTTGAATTGAAAACGCCCTAAAAAATTTCGTAACTCTTGTTCTTTGGCTTGTGGCGACACCCGTCGCGACAAATCAATTAAGTGCTGCAAAGGGCTATCGCGCAAAATCAAAATATCCAGTTCTTGCTGCGCAAAATATCCCATCACCACGCCCCGCCCTTCGGTACGATCGCCGTTTAATAAGGCCAGTTGCATCGCCAAGGTTTTGACTAAAGTTGATTTCCCTTGACCGTTTGCACCCAGCACACCCAAACGCATTCCGGCACGAATCGATACATTGACGTTTGGCAAGATAATTTTTTGTTGCGCTTCAATTTGATAACCCAAATCAGCGCGCTCTAAAACCAGCATGGGATTGGGTAAATGCGTGACCGGACGAAATTCAAATGAAAATTCAGAGTCCGTCAAAATCGGCCCCAATTTGTCCATGCGTTCTAGGGCCTTGATTCGACTTTGCGCTTGTTTGGCTTTACTGGCTTTGGCTTTAAAACGTTCAATAAAACTATTTAAGTGAGCAATTTTTTCTTGCTGACTTTCAAACGCGGACTGTTCCAGGATTAAACGCTCCGAACGCTGCCGTTCAAATGCACTGTAATTTCCGCTGTAACGCGTTAGCTTGGCACGATCCAAATGTACGATCACGTTCACCATCGAATCAAGAAAATCTCGATCATGACTGATGATCACGAGCGTTCCTTGATAACGTGAGAGCCACTCTTCTAGCCATACCAAGGCATCCAAATCCAAGTGATTGGTCGGCTCATCGAGCAGCAATAAATCCGAAGGACTCATCAAAGTTCGCGCCAATTGCAAACGCATTCGCCAACCACCAGAAAATTGTCCCACACCATCGTACAAACTATTCGCGCTAAAGCCCAAGCCCAATAGCAAAGATTGCGCGCGTGCATGAGCATCGTGACTGCCTGCGTCCATCACGTGTTGATGCGCTAGCGCCAACTCGTTGCCATCAACATCTTCTTGTGCTTCTAACAAGGCCAAAGCTTGGCGCGCCGCGAGTAATCGCGGATCACCCGCGATGACAAAATCTGTCGCGGGCTCATCGCCTTCGGGCAATTGCTGCGCAACCTCGGCAATACACCAATGTTTGGGAATGCTCCACGAACCGCCGTCAGGATCGATTTTACCGTTGAGTAGTGCGAATAAACTGGATTTTCCCGCACCATTACGACCGATTAAACCAACTTTTTCACCTGGTTGAATGGTGCAATTTACTTGATCTAAAACGACTTTAACGCCGCGTCGCAGCGTTAAATCTGAAAGAATAATCATTGATTCACTAATTGAGTCACTAATTGTGTCACTAAGCGCGTTGCGCCATTCATATAAGGGCGCAAGATTTCAGGAATGGTTACGCTGCCATCGGCCTCTTGATAATTTTCAAGTATCGCCACCAAAGTGCGACCAACCGCTAAACCAGAGCCGTTAAGCGTATGCAAGATTTCGATTTTGCCATCGATTTTGGTGCGCGCTTGCATACGACGCGCCTGAAAGTCACCACAATTGGAAATTGATGAAATCTCACGATATTTGTTCTGCGCCGGTAACCAGACTTCTAAGTCATAAGTTTTTTGCGCACTAAATCCCATGTCGCCCGTACACAATAACATCACCCGATACGGCAAGCCAAGCTTTTGCAAAATGGTTTCAGCGTGTTCACGCATTTCTTCGTGTGCCTTTGCCGAATCGCTTGCAGTGGTGATTTGCACCATTTCGACTTTATCAAATTGATGTTGGCGAATCATGCCGCGCGTATCACGTCCGTAACTCCCCGCTTCAGAACGAAAACA
>JAVKMA010000211.1:0-2654 GCA_031538685.1 Burkholderiaceae bacterium
GTATGTACGCTCCGGTTTCTGTGTGCTGTGCGCCTCGCACTTCATCCGCACATTCTGTATTTATAGAAGTGCTCTTAAATACCTAGCCTAAGTGTATACCCGAACTCGCGTTATAAATTTGGTGTTGCTGTGATACAAGAGCGCACCAGTAATTGGATTAACAAACGCACCATTTTTATAGAAGTGCCTTACAGCTTTAGTGTTAATTAAATAGTTTAATAAACAGATACAACACATTGATTTATAAGAAATATAAACTATAATCAAGCGTCAATAACTGATATATTTCTTGCCATAATGAATATTATTCTTTTGCGTAGCACTACTTTTTTAGTCGGTTTGGGGCTGAGTATGGGGCTGAGTATCGGGCTCGTTGGAACCTTGTCAGCACAAGGCTTAAATGAGAAAAAGCAGATCGTCAAACCTCCGGTAAAAAAAATAATTCAGGGTAACCAGTCCGCGATCACAAAGCCGACGCCAGCGCCGACATCAAAAAAAATGCCAGCGCCGGTGGCAACAAAGACGCTTAAGCGTCCAGTTCCTTTGCAGTTGATTAAAAAGCCAAGCAACATTATTGCCTTGGATTTTGGTTCGGCAAGTTTAAGTAGTAATTGGAGTGGTGATTCGCAAAAAAACTCCTCCTCAATGAGTGTCTTCAGTTATGAGTGGCGTCCTAATGCCTTTGGCATTAAAGTTGCTTACACCAGCCCTTCAAAGTTTCGTTTTGAGGGTTCTTCTCCTTTAGATGTGACTGTCGGTGGCCCGATGTTGGGAATTACCGGGCGTTATATGTTGGGGAGTTCTGTTGCCTTGACTGCTGAAGGTGGCGCGTCGTTGGTTTCGGTTCAAACCAGTAAAACAGTCGATGGCGTGATAAGGGCTGAATCAGAGACTGCTGCGCGTGTTTATGGTGCTCTAGGGTTGGATTATGAAATCAATAATGACTGGGCGCTACGTCTTAAATACAATCAATATGCGTCTGATTTTAATAGCGTTACTTTGGGTGTCAGTTACGCGTTTTAAGTCAGTTGCGCGTTTTAATCGGCGGAATTGACGTGGTTTCTTGTTGATTTTGTAGTGTCGATTCTGTAGTGTTATTCCTTAGCGTAATTTATTGATCTTCGGCTGCCTAAGCCATGCGACAATGCGGCGCAACTTCTCACAAATAGTGCTCTGAAAAACTGCTTCGAAGTGTTTTTGGTCTAAGCGATTTTTATCGCGTTTCAATCCAGGGAGAGCAATGGCATGGTGAACGATACAGCCTTGTTCTTGTCAAAAAATAGAGTTGTTCGACTATTTCTAATAAGGTGTTTCGTGACTTTTGCGGCCAGCGTAGGTCTGATTGAGGTTTGATTTGCCCGCATGGCGGATATCGCGATACTATTTATTTTTCGAAAATTTTGGGTAGGGATGAGACTATGATTTCCGATTTGTGCGGCAACAAAATTGGTTCGATTAGGGGCGTTTGATTAGGTTCTATGGATTTTATCGCTGTAAGTTTGCTCTGTTTTTGAGCGCTGGGCGCATTTTTTGATTCAGGACGAAAAATCTGTACAGCTTGAAAACCAGGGAATGTTTTCTTAGGGTTGATTTTTTGTACCGGTGAAAACTCATTTGTTATGTCAAGTTGTGACGGCAAATTAGACCTGCTAAAGACGTTTTGCTGTTTATACTGTGAAGATAAAATTTGCCCCATCACAACAGGTGTAAAGCACACAGCAAAAAGAAAAATATTTTTAAATCTCATAGAACCAGACGTCAAAATTAAAAAATTAACCGCATTAAGCATAGATGAATATCTGACGACATTATACGGATTTGGCAATAAATTTCGGCAAACTATTATTTGATTTTTCTTGAGTCTTTACAATACGGGTCGTTATATCAAATCCTTGTTGTAAAGCTGTCATGCTGGCGTGTTTCGTATCGAAGTTAAACTAAATCAACACGCCTTATTTTAAAAAAATAGTATCAAAAATATGAGCGAAATTATTCCGCGTCTGGAGTTGCTTGAATTGAGTAAAAGCTATGGGCGAATCAAGGCCAATCAAGCGGTATCCTTGCGCTTGAACGCTGGCGAGATTCACGCGGTGCTGGGCGAAAATGGGGCGGGAAAATCGAGTTTGATGAAAATGATTCATGGCGTCACCGTGCCTGACAGCGGTACGATACGCTGGGAAGGTGATGCGGTGAACATTACTTCGCCTTACGTGGCGCGAAGTCTGGGCATTGCGATGGTGTTCCAACATTTTTCATTATTTGAATCTTTAACCGTTGCAGAAAATATTTCTTTAGGGTTACATGAAAAAATCAAAATCAAAACTTTGATCAGTTTGATTGAAGACACAGGTCGCAAATACGGTCTGCCCTTGGAGCCCCAGCGCACGGTCGGAACTTTATCTGTGGGCGAACGGCAACGTGTTGAAATTGTTCGGGCCTTATTAACCAAGCCGCGCTTGTTGATTTTGGATGAGCCAACTTCCGTATTAACCCCGCAAGCGATCGAGCGTTTGTTTAAAACCCTGCGTCAACTCGCCAGCGAAGGTTGTAGCATTTTGTATATCAGTCACAAGTTGGAAGAAATTTGTAATTTATGTGATCGCGCTACCGTGATTCGCGAAGGCAAAGTTGTTGCACGCTGTATTCCCAAAGAC
>JAVKMA010000212.1:0-1686 GCA_031538685.1 Burkholderiaceae bacterium
ATCCAGTCGCGTGGGGTAAAGCGGGAATTGAAGCACGTTTGGCTTCGCTGGCGGCGGAAGCGGTAGATGCGATTAAATCAGGACACAATATTTTGGTGATCAGTGATGCGCGAATTGGCGTGGATGTGGTCGCCATTCCAGCCCTGTTAGCGACATCGACGGTGCACCAGCATCTGATTGCGCGAGGTCTGCGCACCAGCACAGGCTTGGTG
This sequence comes from Burkholderiaceae bacterium, assembly GCA_031538685.1. Lineage (GTDB taxonomy): Bacteria > Pseudomonadota > Gammaproteobacteria > Burkholderiales > Burkholderiaceae > JAVKLU01. Next base: position 213 of record JAVKMA010000212.1, read on the forward strand.
GTAGAAACCGGCGGCGCACGTGAAGTGCATCATTTTGCCTTACTTGCGGGTTATGGCGCCGAGGCGATTTATCCGTATTTGGCGCTACAAACGGTTCGTGATTTGGCAAAGTTAGCCAAGCCCGCAATCACCGCAGAAAAGGCAGTGCAGAATTTTCAAAAAGCGATTGGTAAAGGTTTGATGAAAGTGATGTCAAAAATGGGCATCTCAACTTACATGTCGTATTGCGGTGCACAGATTTTTGAGGCGGTCGGGATTAACGAAGACACGATACAAAAATATTTTCGTGGTACCAGCAGTTGTATCGGCGGAATTGGTGTGTTTGAAATTGCCGAGGAAGCTTTGCGTTTACATCAGTTGGCCTATGGTAAAGACCTCGTATTGGCCGACGCATTAGACGCTGGTGGTGAATATGCGTTTCGCATTCGCGGTGAAGCGCACATGTGGACACCGGACAGCATTGCCAAATTACAGCACGCGACACGCAGCAATAACTACAGCACCTATAAAGAATACGCGCATTTGATTAACGATCAATCGCGTCGTTTGATGACTTTGCGTGGTTTGTTTAACTTCAAATTTGATCCTAAATCGGCGATCAGTTTGGATGAAGTTGAACCTGCAACTGATATTGTGCGACGTTTTGTCACCGGTGCGATGTCTTTGGGTTCGATTTCCACCGAAGCTCATGCGACGCTGGCGATCGCGATGAATCGGATTGGTGGTAAATCGAATACAGGGGAAGGTGGCGAAGACGAATTGCGTTACCGCGATGAGATGCAAGGCAAAACGATTGGTGCCGGACAAACTTTGGGCAGTGTCTTGGGTTCATCGCGCGTAGAAGTTGATACGCCTTTGCTTGCAGGTGATTCTTTGCGTTCCAAAATTAAACAAGTGGCGTCAGGACGTTTTGGTGTGACAGCGCAATATTTGGCCTCGGCTGATCAGATTCAAATCAAAATGGCGCAGGGTGCCAAACCTGGTGAGGGCGGTCAGTTGCCAGGACATAAAGTGACTGATTACATCGGTGCTTTGCGTTACTCGGTTCCGGGCGTGGGTTTGATTTCACCGCCGCCACATCACGATATTTATTCGATTGAAGATTTGGCGCAACTGATTCATGATTTAAAAAACGCTAACCAGGCCGCGTCAATTTCAGTCAAATTGGTGTCTGAAGTCGGGGTTGGTACGGTTGCAGCCGGAGTCGCCAAAGCCAAAGCTGATCACGTTGTAATCGCAGGTCACGATGGGGGCACAGGCGCATCGCCTTTGTCGTCGATTAAACACGCGGGCACACCATGGGAAATCGGTCTGGCTGAAACGCAGCAAACTTTGGTCTTGAATGGTTTGCGTAGTCGAATTCGTGTGCAGGCTGATGGTCAAATGAAAACCGGACGCGATGTGGTGATTGCGGCTTTGTTGGGGGCTGATGAAATGGGTTTTGCGACCGCGCCTTTGGTGGTTGAAGGTTGCA
>JAVKMA010000213.1:0-4238 GCA_031538685.1 Burkholderiaceae bacterium
AACGCGCAGCAATGCACGGTGATATGGAAAGTTTGATTCATCACTTTAAATTATTTACCGAAGGTTTTCACGTTCCGAATGGTGAAGCCTATGCCGCCGTAGAGCATCCTAAAGGTGAATTTGGCATTTACATGGTGTCAGATGGCGCCAACAAGCCGTATCGCGTCAAAATTCGCGCGCCTGGGTTTGCCCATTTGCAAGCTCTCGATGAAATGAGTCGCGGCCACATGATTGCCGACGTAGTGACGATTTTAGGTACGCAGGATATTGATTTTGGTGACGTCGATCGATAAATTGAATCATTAAGTACTAACAATAGTTTTACACTAAATAGTTTTAGCAATCCCTGAATAAAAATTTGAATGCACGGTATGTCTCTGTCTTCTTCAGCTCAACAAAAAATTGACCGCGAAATCGCTAAATTTCCGCCAGAGCAACGCCAATCTGCGGTGATGGCGGCCTTGCGTATTGTGCAGACTGAACTAGGATGGATTAGTGCAGAGAGTATGAGCGCTATTGCCGACTATTTGCGTATGCCCGCCATTGCAGTACAAGAAGTCGCAACTTTTTACAATATGTATCACCGCTCAAAACCTGGGCTTCATACCATTACGATTTGTACGAATTTGCCTTGCGCCTTATCTGGCGGCGTCGATACTGCAAACTATTTAAAACAAACACTCGGCATTGACTTTAATCAGACAACAGCTGACGGCCAATTCACTTTAAAAGAAGGCGAATGTATGGGCGCTTGTGGCGATGCGCCGGTTCTTTTGTTGAACAATCACAAGATGTGCAGCTTCATGAGTAAGGACAAAATTGACCTCATGATTGCTCAATTAAAAACAGGAGTAGCGGCATGACTTCTTTGCATAATCGCCACATCAAACCGCTGATTTTGGCAGGTTTAACCGGCGACAACTGGCAATTAGCCGAATACAAAAAACGTGGTGGTTATTCCGTATTAGAAAAAATTCTGAACGAAAAAACACCGCCAGAACAAATCATTACCGAAATGAAAGCCGCGTCCTTGCGCGGCCGTGGCGGCGCCGGATTCCCGACCGGCTTAAAGTGGAGCTTTATGCCGCGTCAATTTCCTGGGCAAAAATATTTAGTCTGTAATTCAGATGAAGGCGAGCCAGGGACTTTTAAAGACCGTGACATTTTGCGTTACAACCCACACGCGCTGATCGAAGGCATGATTATCGGTGCCTACACTATGGGAATTTCACGTGGTTATAACTATATTCACGGTGAAATTTTTGAGACTTACGAGCGCTTTGAAACTGCACTAGATGAGGCACGGGCCGCAGGCTATCTTGGCAACAATCTCAAAGGAACGGAGTTTTCTTTTGATCTGTTTGCTTTTCACGGTTACGGCGCCTATATCTGTGGCGAGGAAACTGCGCTACTGGAATCAATCGAAGGCAAAAAGGGGCAACCGCGATTCAAGCCCCCCTTCCCTGCTAGTTTTGGCTTGTACGGCAAACCGACCACCATTAACAATACCGAAACATTTGCCGCCGTTCCGTTTTTATTAAAAATCGGCGGACAAAATTATTTGGAGCTGGGACGCCCCAACAATGGCGGCACAAAGATTTTCTCGATCTCAGGCGATGTCACGTATCCGGGTAACTATGAAATACCTTTAGGAACACCATTTGCCACCCTGCTCGAATTGGCTGGCGGAATGCGCAATGGCACAAAAATTAAAGCGGTCATTCCTGGCGGTTCATCAATGCCGGTTTTGCCGGGTGAAATTATGATGAACACCGACATGGATTACGACTCAATTTCTAAAGCGGGTTCAATGCTGGGTTCTGGCGCGGTGATCGTGATGGACGAATCGCGCTGTATGGTCAAAAGTCTGTTGCGTCTTTCATATTTTTATCACGAAGAGTCTTGTGGTCAATGCACGCCATGCCGCGAAGGCACGGGTTGGCTGTATCGTATTTTGCATCGTATCGAAAATGGTGAAGGACGCCCTGAAGATTTAGATTTATTGCACAGCGTTGCGACCAATATTATGGGTCGCACAATTTGTGCTTTGGGAGACGCTGCGGCAATGCCCGTACGTTCATTTATTCAGCATTTTCGTAGCGAATTTGAATATCACATCGAGCATAAAAAATGCTTGGTGCCCACCTATTAATGACATCACTGAACTTAATCGATTACCAACATGGTTGAATTAGAAATAGATGGCTCAAAGGTAGAGGTGCAAGAAGGTGCGATGGTCATGGAGGCTGCGCACAAAATTGGCGTCTCGATCCCGCACTTTTGCTATCACAAAAAATTATCAATTGCGGCCAATTGCCGCATGTGTCTCGTTGAGGTTGAAAAAGCGCCCAAACCTTTACCCGCTTGTGCCACACCGGTTAGCGCGGGGATGATTGTGCGTACCCAAAGCGTCAAAGCTAAAGATGCGCAAAAATCGGTAATGGAATTTTTGCTCATTAACCATCCTTTGGATTGCCCGATTTGCGATCAAGGTGGCGAATGTCAGTTACAAGATTTGGCTGTGGGTTATGGCAATGGGGTATCGCGCTATACCGAAGAAAAACGCGTAGTCTTCCACAAAAATGTCGGCCCATTGATCTCGATGGAAGAAATGTCGCGTTGCATTCATTGCACGCGTTGCGTTCGATTTGGTCAAGAAATCGCGGGGGTAATGGAGCTGGGGATGTTAGGTCGTGGCGAACATTCTGAAATCACGGCCTTTCTTGGTCAAGGGGTTGATTCCGAACTCTCAGGCAATATGATTGATATTTGCCCCGTTGGTGCATTGACTTCAAAACCTTTTCGCTATGCTGCACGCTCGTGGGAATTAGCACGTCGCCGCTCGATCAGCCCACACGACAGCTTGGGTAGCAATCTGATTGCACAAGTGAAAAACAACGCTGTGATGCGCGTGGTGCCATTTGAAAATGAAACCTTAAACGAATGTTGGATTGCAGATCGCGATCGTTTTTCATATGAAGGCTTAAACACTGACGATCGTTTACGCACACCGCAAATCAAAAAAGATGGTAAATGGTGTGTCGCCTCATGGGATGAAACCCTCACTCATGTCAGTCGACGATTGCAAGACATTCAAAAACAAGATGGCGCGCAAAGTATTCAAGCCCTAGCGCATCCCATGGCAACTTTTGAAGAATTTTCCTTGCTGGGACAAGTGATGCACGGCTTGGGTTCGGATCAAATTGACGCTAATTTATTACGCCCTGAAACAGGCGTCATTCAGTGGCTGGGCTGTGATTTAGCTGAGTTTAGTGCGCTCGAACGCGTCTTGATTGTAGGCGCCAACTTACGTGCGGATCAACCTTTGCTGACCGCTCGTTTGCGTCAAATGACCAAACGCAACACTCAATTAAACATCATCAACGCATTTGATGATGAGTCTTTAGTCAAATTACAAAATCAATGGTTAAGCGCACCATCGGCATGGGTAGATTCGCTGGCACAAGTTCACAGTGCCATTCTCAAAGCCAAAAATCAAGCGCCAACTTACGATCTTGAAGTGAGTGCGGAGGCACAAGCTATTGGACAAAGTTTATTAAGCGGACAAGCTGGAATTTTTGTCGGCAGCATCGCTGCTACGCACCCTGAAGCCGCGTCAATTCAAGAATTAGTTCGTGCCATTGGACAGCTATTAAGCGCCAAGACAGGTTATTTGACAGAAGGCGCCAACCGCATTGGTGCGCAAATCGCATTACCAAAACCTGTTGCCATTGCGCAAGAGGCAAAAGCCGTTTTGCTGTGGCATTGCGAAGCCGATGATTTCGCACCACGTTCAGCGTTTTTAAATAAAGTGAACCGCGCACAATTTGTCGTCGCTTTCTCCTGCTATCAACACGCCCAAGATTATGCGGAAGTGATGTTGCCGATTGCACCATTCACCGAAACTTCAGGCAGTTTTATCAACCTAACCGGTTTGGTACAAAGCTTTAATGGCGTCGCGATGCCTTTGGGTGAAACGCGCCCCGGCTGGAAAGTATTACGCGTTTTAGGCAATTTACTAGATTTGCCCAAATTTAACTTTAACAGCAGTGAAGCGGTTCGTGATGATTTATTACAAAACCGACGCAATTTAACCGAATTTCTAACTGCTGAAACAGCCGCCTCGCCGAACCCTTCGATCTCGTTGTCAAGCAAAACCAAAAACTCTGTTGATAATGTTGTTGAACGCGTCCCATCATTTGGTCTTTATCAACGCGATGGCATCACACGACGCGCGG
>JAVKMA010000214.1:0-5617 GCA_031538685.1 Burkholderiaceae bacterium
AAACACTGTTTCCCATTTGTAAAATTGACTTACAACGGCTAATCAGTCAAGGGGGTGACAGCGTTTATGCGCGGCGTTTCCATCGCTTTATTTCAATGGAGCAATGCGTTCAGGCTTATCGCCAACGACTACCAATTTCCGATTTGCCATGAGTTCCTCCCGATGAAGCTCAATCTAAGCCATGATCAAGCGCCGCTTGGCAACAGGTAACTTACCCGACAGCAAGTCACCCGTTTGAATATCAAAGCTAGATTCTTCACCCGCGTATTCAACATGCAGATGCGGCAGGTGGTCGAGTCCCTAATGACAACCGCGCTGGCGTCTAGATGTACAGTCCAAGCGGATAGGAAATCCAAGCGCATGAGGGCGATTATTGCCCAAGTTTTGGGCATCTTAGCCCATCTGGCTGGGTCTGCCTGATCGCTGGTTCAGGGCCAGTCGCCCGATATTTTTTCGGGTTGCACATTTTTGGGCCGTGGCAGACGCAGTCTTGCTATCTTCAATAATCGCTCCTGGAAAATTTATTTTCACGCCAGCGCCAAACCCACACTACGCACTACGCACTACGCCCTACGCCCTACGCCCTACGCCCTACGCCCTACGCGCTACGCACACCCTGCAGACATCACCGCCGCACGTACCACATAAAACACAATGATATTTCTCGGTAGTGGACGTGGTGCAGGTGCTGACCGATAGCGTCAACCCTACTGACTATTTAAAAAAACTGCGCAAGCGTGATGCCGAATTGGGCCGCTACCTGGTGACAAATTGTCTCCAGGTAGCCATGCCCAGCGAATCCGGGGTGATGCGCAAAACATTGGCCGCCGACGTACCCACGCTGTTGCGCCTGATTGAATCTATCCCATCGCCCATGGCTGAGGCCTTTAAGTGCTGGTTGGCCAAGGTGGGCCATGAACGCATGCAAGAAATATCCGACCCCGCGCAAAGTCTGGACCGCGTCCGCGAGAACTGGCAAAAGCTGAGACGTAGCGACAAGTGGCTTCAGCAGCGCATGACGGGACAAGAAACCCGCAACAAGTTGACCGATTACTGGAAAGAAAGCGGCATTGAAAAGGCCGACGAATTTGCGCTACTCACCAATATCATTCACCAAGAATGGGTTGACGTGAGTGTGAAAGAGCACAAGGTGCTCAAAATCCTGAAAACCCAAAACCTGCGCGACCACATGAGCGAGGCCGAACTCATTTTCACCGCGCTGGCTGAACTCTCCACCCGTCAGATAAAAACGCACGGGGCAGAAAGTGGTGACAGGTAGCAACTTTTTGCCGCTTGTGGCGAGCAAGAAAAATCTGAAATGAATCCAAGGCCTCATCCGAAGATAGCAATGTGCTGGACTACCACACCCAGCAACGTATCCAGGGAACGCGCTGTGTACGCTTTCACAAAGACGGCTGCCGCGAATCGTCAGAGCGATATTTTTTGCAGAGATTGAACCATGGTTCTACGCATTCCTGCCGCCGCCTCAGCCATCGATACGCGGGTGTTTGTTTTTAGAGATCAATTTGTCGGTGATTTACCTACTATTTATCTAGACGGCTGAGGGGCTAATTCGCTATAATAGGCCCCTTTGTTTTGCAGGGTTTATGTCAGTCAGTGTTAATTGATTTATATAAACATCGTTTATCGAGTGATTATTGGTTAAAGCACGATAAAGTACCGTAAAGTAAAAAATTCAAAAAAATCAATGGCCTGGTAGCTCAGTCGGTAGAGCAGAGGATTGAAAATCCTTGTGTCGGTGGTTCGATTCCGCCCCGGGCCACCAAAATTTAAAGATGGTCTAAATATTCTAATTTTAAGAAAAAGACCTTCCGTCGCATTCCAATCGATTGTTTTTAGGTGGATTAAACTTTGATCAGCGCCCGTACAACTGGCGCAAGTTCAATTTATCAACTCAGAAATTAACTAAAAACTAGGGTTTCGGTGGAAAGTTCGCTGCTGGCGCAATACAAAAACATTTTTTAAAAACGGATTTTTCAGAAAATTTTTTCCGTTAAGTGGCGCTATGCCACGTTAGGTAAGGCTATGCCGCGTTAAGTCCTTCTTTTTTGAGCAATTTACGTGGTGGTGTGTGCGCCACAACACATTCCTGCGTGACGATTACTTTCAATACATTTTTTTCGTCAGGCAGTTCATACATCACTGGTTGCAAGACTTCTTCCATGATCGTGCGCAGACCGCGTGCGCCAGTTTTGCGTTTGATCGCTTGACGTGCGATTTCGGCCAGAGCAAGCGCTTCGATTTCAAGTTCCGCACCATCCATTTGTAGTAAGGCAGAGAACTGTTTCACTAACGCGTTTTTGGGTTGGGTCAAAATTTGAATCAGCGCTGATTCATCGAGTTCTTCTAAACTGGTCACAACGGGCAGACGGCCAATCAATTCAGGGATTAAGCCAAATTTGATTAAATCTTCGGGTTCCACTTTTTTGAATTGTTCTGACACCGAGACGTTTTTTTGTGACAAGACTTTGGCCGAAAAACCAATTCCACTTTTATCACTGCGCTGCGCGATGACTTTTTCGAGACCATCAAACGCGCCACCACAAATAAACAAAATATTGTCGGTGCGAACTTGCAGGTATTCTTGATTGGGATGTTTGCGCCCACCTTGTGGCGGGATTGATGCCGTCGTGCCTTCGATCAACTTTAACAAAGCCTGTTGCACTCCTTCGCCTGATACGTCACGCGTAATCGAGGGGTTATCTGATTTGCGTGAGATTTTGTCGATCTCATCTAAATACACAATCCCACGCTCGGCGCGTTCAACATCGTAGTCGCAGGCTTGTAAGAGTTTTTGAATGATTTGCTCCACGTCTTCACCCACGTAACCCGCTTCGGTTAACGTCGTGGCGTCGGCCATTGCAAAAGGGACTTGCAACATGCGCGCGAGGGTTTGTGCCAATAAAGTTTTGCCTGAACCGGTTGGACCAATCAGCAAAACATTACTTTTGGCAATCTCCACCTCGGTAAACGAATCGCGCACTTGCAAACGCTTGTAATGGTTGTACACCGCAACCGCGAGGGTTTTTTTTGCATTGACCTGTCCGATCACATAGTCATCTAATACGCCGACAATTTCACTGGGTGTTGGCAAGGTTGTGCTGTCGCCTAAAGGCGTGGTCGGCGCGTCTTCACGCACCATTTGGTTGCACAAATCGATGCACTCATCACAAATAAAAATCGATGGTCCAGCGATCAGTTTTTTGACTTCACGTTGATATTTTCCGCAAAAAGAGCACTGATTATTTTTTTTAGAAGTGATTGAATCCATACGATCTTAAAAAGAAATGAGAGATTGTTTGAGCGCTAATTTAGAATCAATCAACGATACACTGGATGTGCATCGGTCAATTTTTTAACCTCAGTGCGTACATTTTGCAACACCATGGGGTCCTCTGGGGCGTCCAACATATCGGCAATCAAATGACCGACTTTGATCGTGTCGATTTCAGTAAATCCACGTGTTGTCAAAGCGGGGGTTCCCAAACGCACGCCAGAAGTCACAAATGGTTTTTCAGGATCGTTAGGAATCGCATTTTTGTTGCAAGTCATGTGCGCTTGACCCAGTAAATTTTCTGCCGCTTTACCAGTGATTTTTTTATTGCGTAAATCAACCAACATCAGGTGCGATTCAGTGCGTCCAGACACAATACGCAGGCCGCGCGTAATTAGGGTTTGGGCTAAGGCATGCGCGTTTTTAACGACTTGTTGTTGATAGGTTTTGAATTCGGGAGTGAGCGCTTCTTTGAACGCGACTGCCTTGCCGGCAATGACATGCATCAATGGGCCGCCTTGAATGCCCGGAAAAATCGCTGAGTTAATTGTTTTTTCATGTTCTGCCTTCATCAAAATCAATCCGCCACGTGGCCCGCGCAAGGATTTGTGCGTGGTCGTGGTGACAACGTCCGCATGTGGAATTGGATTAGGGTAGATGCCTGCCGCGATCAATCCGGCGTAATGCGCCATATCAACCATTAAATACGCGCCTACTGATTTGGCGATTTTGGCACAACGCTCAAAGTCAATATGTAAACTGTATGCCGATGCACCAGCAATGATTAACTTGGGTTTGTGGGCTTTGGCTTGTTGCTCCATTTGTTCGTAATCAATTGATTCGTCAGCTTGTAAACCATAGGCGACAGGCTTAAACCATTTACCCGATTGATTAAGCGCCATGCCGTGCGTTAAGTGGCCGCCCTCGGCTAAAGACATTCCCAAAATCGTATCCCCTGGTTGCAACAGGGCAAAAAATACTGCCTGGTTGGCTTGTGAACCTGAATTCGGTTGGACGTTGGCGCAGTCGGCACCAAATAATTGTTTGGCGCGATCAATTGCGAGTTGTTCGACGACATCGACAAATTCGCAACCGCCGTAATAACGTTTGCCTGGATAACCCTCCGCGTATTTATTGGTCAGCTGCGATCCCTGCGCCGCCATGACTGCGGGCGAGGTGTAATTTTCTGATGCGATTAATTCGATGTGATCTTGTTGGCGTCGATCTTCTAAGGCGATAGCTGCAGTCAGCTCGGGATCGATATTAGCGAGAGTATGAGTGGCGCGAACAAACATAATAAATAGGGAAAAAGAATAAAGCGTTTAAAGATTAAGTGTTTAAAAATAAAGCGCGTAAATAAAACGCGTATTAAGTGCCAGAACTAGATACGCGGATTAAATTAAACAGTAATCATTGATGCGGCGACTGATTTGATAGCGAATCGGACTTATTCAAATCGAAAATTGGATTCCGATTTTTACTCGGTGCCGACTCTTATTGGGTTCCTAGTTTTACTGGATTCCGATTCTTATCGCGCGACGTGGCCATGCGCAAAAATTTCAGCGCGGGTTTCAGTGCCAGAACCTTTGCATTTGGGGCATTTGGTCATGCTTTGCACTTCACCTTTAATTCCTAGAAATGACAAAAATGGTTTGCTCCATTTTTCGATAACACCCAAACCCGTGCATTCCGAACATGGAAAAATCTTGAGGAGATGTAGCTTCTTTTTTTGCCCCAGACACGATGGGCAATGCGTTTTCGTGACTTTAGTTTCGCGCCAGCCACGTCCAGAACTGTCGATTGAGTGTTTCAATTTTGACGACTCAAAACTTCCCACGCCTTTACACTCAAGACATACGCTGTCGCTCACTTCATAGGTGGTGCTGATGCGGCCAGAGCCTAATTGGTAAGAGTTGCCACCACACTGCTCGCATCCCGATTGTCTTTGTTCTGCAGAACCCCATTGGGATAAGGGCGGGAATTTTTTACCATTAGGCCCAATGTCGTAAAAGCCATTGCCTTGGCAGAGTGGGCATGTTCCGGTATGAGTAAAGTTTTTAGTCATGGCGTTCCTAAATAAAGGTCGAGTAAATCACAAAGGTCGAGTAAATCACTTAGGACGATGTTATCATTATTTTGTTAAAAGTCACCACTAAACCATTGAAAAATAAGGAAATATTTTTAAGGGCACTTCTATCAATTCATTTTTGCGGCGAATTGCTTTGTTGCGCAGTACGCGAAATCCTCACGTACTGTATGTACGCTCCGGTTTCTGTGTGCTGTGCGCCTCGCACTTCATCCGCACATTCTGTATTTATAGAA